>JALNXZ010000088.1 GCA_023230125.1 Bacteroidales bacterium
AAATTTTAAGGTTGATTTGTAATGTGGAGTTTGCAAAATCAAGTTTATTATATAACTTTGCACATCCAATTTGAATCCAAATAATGGAAACTTTTTACCGTACTCACAAATATTTGGTGGAGCATCTGCAACCCCATGTCAGACGGCAGTTGATGGATGAGATTGACTGGAATGACCGGTTGATTGGAATCAAAGGCAGTCGCGGTGTGGGAAAGACCACTTTTCTACTCCAATATGCCAAGGAAAAATTTGGTACGAGTCGTTCCTGTCTATACATCAATCTCAATCAATTTTATTTTACGACGCACACATTGATGGAATTTGCAGAAGATTTCTGTAAACGAGGTGGTAAAACATTGCTGATTGACCAGGTTTTCAAATATCCCGAATGGTCAAAGGAACTAAGGGCTATTTACGACAAATGCAAAGACCTGCACATTATATTTTCCGGCTCGTCTGTGATGAGACTCAAAGAAGAAAACCCAGATTTGTTTGATGTGGTGAAGTCCTACAATTTGCGTGGTTTTTCCTTCAGGGAATATTTGAACCTCATGGCCGGAACAGATTTTCCGCTTTATTCCCTGGATGATTTACTGAAAAATCACGAAAAAATCGAGGCAGAGATATTGTCCAAAGTAAAGCCCCTCGATTATTTTCAGGATTATATCCATCATGGTTTTTACCCGTTTTTTCTAGAAAAACGAAACTTTTCAGAAAATTTACTGAAAACCATGAACATGATGATAGAAGTGGATGTTCTTTTAATTAAGCAAATTGACCTGAAATATCTGGCTAAGATCCGGAAGTTGCTTTATTTGTTGGGACTTGATGTACCTTGTACGCCGAATGTCAGCCATTTAAGCACTGAAATTGAGATTTCCAGGGCTACTGTGATGAATTACATCAAGTATCTGAAGGATGCCAGATTGATTGATTTGTTATATCCGGTCGGAGATTGCTTCCCCAAAAAACCTTCAAGGATCTATTTGCATAATACGAACCTGATGTATGTTCTTCAGGATAAAATAAAGATTAACCGACAAGCACTTTGTGAGACTTTTTTCCATAATACCACCCATCGTGATAATAAATTGAATCAAGGGAAAAAGAATACCCAGTTTATCCTGAACGAAAACCAAACGTTCCAGATTTGCAGCGGCAAGCTGAGTGGAAAAAACAATCCAGGCATCATTTATGCCATGGATAAGATAGATACAGGCTGTGACAATGTCATTCCATTGTGGCTTTTCGGCTTTTTATACTAAGATAGATATAAGATTAAAATAAACACCTAATTATTATTTGTATGACAAAAGAGAAAAAATTTTTGACCTGTGACGGTAATCAAGCAGCCGCACACATCGCTTACATGTTTAGCGAAGTTGCTGCTATTTACCCCATCACGCCGTCTTCTACAATGGCAGAATATGTGGACGAATGGGCTGCCGCCGGAAGAAAAAATATCTTCGGAGAAATAGTCCAGGTTCAGGAAATGCAATCTGAAGCCGGTGCTGCCGGTGCTATGCATGGATCACTTCAGGCTGGAGCTTTATCAACAACATTTACTGCTTCTCAGGGTCTGTTGTTGATGGTTCCAAATATGTACAAGGTTGCAGGTGAACTTCTCCCTGGAGTTTATCACGTGGCTGCACGTGCTTTGGCTTCTCATGCATTATCCATTTTCGGAGACCAACAGGATGTAATGGCCGTTCGTCAGACCGGTTGCGCCCTGTTTGCCACAGGTTCCGTACAGGAAGTAATGGATTTGGCTTCTGTGTCTCATTTGGCCGCTATTAAATCCCGTGTCCCTTTTGTTCATTTCTTTGACGGTTTCCGTACCTCTCACGAAATTCAGAAAATTGAACAAATCGATCAGGATGAAGTTGCTGCATTGATTGATCAGGATGCTTTGAAAGCATTCCGAGAACGTGCGCTCAATCCGGAGAGCCCGGTACTGAGAGGTACCGCCCAAAACCCTGATATTTACTTCCAGGCTCGGGAAGCTTGTAATCCATTTTATGATAACATCGTTCCCATTGTTGAGGAATATGTCAACGAGATGAACAAAATTACCGGACGTAAATATGGTTTGTTCGACTATTACGGATCACCGGATGCTGATCGCGTCGTTATTGCCATGGGCTCTGCAACACAAGCTATCCGTGAAGGTATCGACTATCTGACTGCCAAAGGCGAAAAAGTCGGTTTGGTCGCTGTACATCTTTATCGTCCGTTCTCTGCCAAACATTTCATGGCGGCAGTTCCAAAGACTGCCAAAAAGATTTGTGTACTGGATCGTACCAAAGAACCGGGTGCCAACGGAGAACCTCTTTACCTGGATGTAAAAGATTGTTTCTATGGTGCAAAAGAAGAACCGATCATTGTCGGTGGCCGTTATGGATTGTCTTCCAAAGACTTTACGCCAGCACAGGTACTTGCCATCTACGAAAATCTGGGTATGAATATGCCTAAAAACCACTTTACGGTTGGTATCGTTGATGATGTTACCTTTACTTCACTTCCTTTGAAAGAAGAAATCGCTCTTGGTGGAAAAGGTATCTTTGAAGCAAAATTCTATGGACTTGGAGCTGACGGTACTGTCGGTGCAAACAAGAACTCCGTTAAAATCATCGGAGATAATACCAATAAAAAAGTTCAGGCTTATTTTGCCTATGACAGTAAAAAATCCGGTGGCTTCACCTGTTCTCACCTTCGTTTCGGCGACTCTGAAATTCGTTCCACTTACTTAGTTACTACCCCTGACTTTGTGGCATGCCATGTTCAGGCTTACATTAACCTTTACGATATCACCAAAGGTTTGAAGAAAAACGGAACCTTCTTACTGAATACCATTTGGGGTGCTGAAGAAGTTAAAAAACACTTGCCGAACAAGATTAAGAAATATCTGGCAGTCAACAATATCAGTTTCTACATCATTGATGCTACTGAAATAGCACAGACCATAGGTTTGGGCAACCGTACCAACACCATTTTGCAATCAGCATTCTTTAAGATCACCAATGTGATTCCTTATGAACTGGCTGTAGAAAAAATGAAATATGCCATCAATAAATCGTACGGCAATAAAGGTGAAAATATCGTCAATATGAACTATGCTGCCGTTGATCGTGGCGGTGAATATGTGAAAGTTGACGTGCCTGCTGAATGGGCCGATGTTGTAATTGAGGAAGATGTTGTTGATAGCAGCATTCCTGATTTTGTAAAGAAAATTGTGATGCCTATCAATGCACAGGCAGGCGACGATCTTCCGGTTTCAGCATTCAAAGGTCGTGAAGATGGTACTTGGGAACAAGGAACCGCCAAATATGAGAAACGTGGTGTTGCCGCTTTCGTCCCTGTTTGGAATTCAGACAACTGTATTCAGTGTAATCAATGTGCTTATGTTTGTCCTCATGCATGTATCCGTCCTTTTGTCCTTGATGAAGCCGAACAGGCTAAAGCGCCTGCAAGTTACAAGATGATTAAAGCGACCGGCAAACAATTTGCAGGAATGACTTTTCGCCAACAAGTGGATGTCCTTGACTGCCTTGCTTGTGGTAACTGCGTAGATGTTTGTCCGGGAAACAGAGGCAATAAGGCTTTGTCTATGGTTCCGGCTGAAGGTCAACTTCCAGAACAAGCCAACTGGGATTTTTCCGTTGCCAACGTGAAGTCCAAACAACATTTGGTGGATATTCAGTCCAATGTCAAAAACTCACAGTTTGCAACTCCTTTGTTTGAATTCTCCGGTGCTTGCTCCGGTTGTGGTGAAACTCCATATTTGAAATTGATTTCTCAATTGTTTGGTGACCGTCAGATGGTAGCCAATGCAACTGGTTGTACTTCCATATATTCAGGTTCAGCTCCTTCCATGCCTTATACCAAAAACGAACAGGGCCATGGTACTGCCTGGGCTAACTCTTTGTTTGAAGACAATGCTGAATTCGGTCTGGGTATGTCTTTTGCAGTCGATACCATGCGTGACCGTTTGGCAGACCTTTTCAGTAAAGGTATTGCCAGCGAAAGCTGCAGTGACGAATTGAAAGGTTACTTTACCGAATGGCTCGAAAATCGTAAGGACGCTGCCAAGACAGTTGAACTCGAAGCTAAGATCACTCCGTTAGTTCATGCTTGTGCTTGTGATATTTGCAAGGATATCCGTCCGTTGACCAAATTTATCATCAAGAAATCCCAATGGATCATCGGTGGTGACGGTTGGGGATATGATATCGGTTTCGGTGGTCTGGATCACGTCTTAGCTTCCGGTAAAAACGTCAATGTTTTGGTGGTTGATACCGAAGTTTACTCCAATACCGGAGGTCAGTCGTCCAAATCTACTCCTGTTGGTGCTGTTGCTAAGTTTGCCGCTGCCGGTAAACGTGTCCGCAAGAAAGACCTTGGTATGATTGCTGCAACCTATGGTTACGTTTATGTAGCTCAGATAGCCATGGGTGCCAACCAGGCTCAGACCTTGAAGGCTATCCGCGAAGCTGAAGCTTATGATGGACCTTCATTGATCATTGCTTATGCACCATGTATCAACCACGGTTTGAAAGCAGGCATGGGTAAAACACAGACTGAAGAAGCACACGCCGTTGAATGTGGATACTGGCACTTGTATCGCTTCAATCCTGAATTGGAAGCAGAAGGCAAAAACCCCATGCAATTGGATAGCAAGGAACCTGACTGGACTAAATTCCAGGACTTCCTGATGGGTGAGGTTCGTTACAACTCTCTGAAGAAAGTTTATCCTGAAAAAGCAGAAGAATTGTTTCAGGAGACTCAGAAGAATGCCCTGTGGCGCTATGCAGGTTACAAGAGAATGGCTGAACGTCAATTCTGATTGTAAAAGAATATAATGAGTAAAGAGGGTTGCCGGAAGGTGACCCTTTTTGTGTTTAATATTTTAGAATGATCTCCACTATTTCCGATTGTGTTCCGATGCGGTACTGAGGTCCCCAGAGCCCAAGTCCTGAAGAAACGTAATAATTCGTTTTTCCTTTTTTCAGATAACCATATCCAACTTCGAACAGGCTTTTAACATACAGGTTAAAAGGAAAGAACTGACCATTGTGGGTATGCCCTGACAGTTGCAGATCGATACCATTTTGTTCTGCAACTTCCAGATGAAAAGGTTGATGGTCGAGCAGAATCTTGGGCAGGTTCTTGTTGAGTCCCTCTATAATATGAGGTAGCGTTTTACGATTCAGGTTCGTTTTGTCATCGCGACCAATGATGTAAAAGCTGTTATTAACAAGACAGGCGGAATCAATCAGGACGGTGATGCCTGATGCTTTCAGATATGCGGAGATTTCCTGCGGCTTACCTGAATAATATTCGTGGTTGCCTCGGATGGCAAAAACGCCAAGCGGAGCACGTATGGACTGCAGTTCTGCTTTCATGTTTTGCTTGAAAAGCGGCTTGGCTGACCTGTCCGTCATATCACCCAGTAGTAGGACAATATCCGGATGCTGCGCATTGATAAGCTTAACATATTTCTTCAACATCTTGCTGTCTATGGCATTCCCTAAATGGAAATCACTGGCAGCAATAATTTTCAGTTCCTTGTTTTGTAATGGCCTGTCAACCGTCAGGTCGAGTTTAACAATTTTCGGATGATTAAAATGATAGTTACCAATGACAAGGGTTATTGCAATAAGGATCAAACTGAAGCTCATAGCCCCAAGCCGGAAACTATGCATTCCTGCCGGCGCAAAATGTAATATGTGGTTGGCGAGCCTGATTATATCAACTAACAGGAAAGATAGAAAGAGGTAAAAGGCAACCATCAAAAAAGTATAGCCGGTAAAGGTGATGATTTTGGACAAGACAGACGGCAATGCACTATCGAAAAACAAGCCTGTCAATAACAAGACGATCAACCCGCTTAATAGTTCGATGTAAAGCATTCTGATACTGGTCGGAAGCACTTGCCAGCCGCGTAACATGACATAAGCCAACATTCCGAAAAACAAGGAGAAGACAAGGATAAAAAAGCCGTATTTCATCTCATTATTTTTATTCTAACATTTAGGTATTCGATGTAACTCGTCAAATAATTGTTCATTTGTGTGAGCGATAAATCATGGGCTCGTTTCATATGATAATAATTTTTTTATTTTAAATATGTCATTGATCAGCGAGACATAAAACAAAATTTCAACATTCAGTAAAAGTAGTAAATCCTTTATGAATGAAGCATTTATTCTTTTTCTATCCATTAAGGGCCGTATCAATTTTCTACAGTTGGCCAGATACGGCCTCCATGGTGAACAAAGATATAGACAGCAATTTGAAAAACCATTCCCTTTCATGGATTTCAACAAGAATTTAGTTTTTCCCCATGGTGGAGGCCGTTCTCTCCATGGATGTCCGCGTAATTTTTAACGAACTATTGTAAAATAGAATGCTCCAAAAATAAAGATTCTGACCAATTTGGTGTTATCTTTGTTTTTTATTAAAAAATGATTTGAGTTTTTCAAATTTGTTCCGTAGCAACCACTCAAACAAACTTTAGATATGTCTACATTAAGATTTCATTTGGTCAGAGAAGCTTTCTCACACACGGCCGTACCTGTTCAGGCACCTGCCGGAAAAACCTCCGCTTATTATGGCGTGAATGTTTTTAATCGCGATAAAATGCGCAAGTATCTTTCAAAAGAAACATTTAAAGTACTTACGGAAGCGATCGATAACGGGAAGAATCTGGACCGGAAAATTGCCAACCATGTGGCAGCAGGAATG
>JALNXZ010000089.1 GCA_023230125.1 Bacteroidales bacterium
TAGTAAAGGAGAAAAAGGTTATGTAACCCAACATAGCTTGTTGAATACAGATGTTTTCCGGAAAATTTACACTTGTGGCCCCAAACCGATGATGCAAGCCGTTTCAAGCTATGCAAAACATCACGGAATAGACTGTGAGGTTTCTCTTGAAAACACCATGGCATGCGGGATAGGAGCATGTTTGTGCTGTGTTGAAAATACCCGCGAAGGACACGTCTGTATTTGTAAAGATGGACCCGTATTTAATACAAATGTACTCAGATGGTAGATCAAAAAGTTAATTTAAATGGATTGGAACTTCGTAATCCTGTAATGACAGCTTCCGGAACTTTTGGTTTTGGAGAAGAATTTACTGATTATATGGATTTATCGCGAATAGGCTGTATTATTGTAAAAGGAACAACTGTTCGTCAAAGGGAAGGTAACCCATATCCACGAATGGCAGAAACTGCAAGTGGCATGTTAAATGCTGTGGGACTGCAGAATAAGGGTGTAAAATATTTTGCGGAAAACATCTATCCCCGTATAAAAGACTTCGATACAAATGTTTTGGTCAATGTTTCCGGATCAACGATAGAAGATTATGTCGATACCGCTGAAATCATTCAACAATTGGATAAAATTCCGGGCATTGAGCTCAATATTTCATGCCCGAACGTAAAACAAGGTGGTATGACTTTTGGAACGACCACCAAAGGAGCATCACAAGTTGTTGAAGCGGTCAGAAAAGTCTATAAGAAACACTTGATGGTGAAACTGACTCCCAATGTGACTGATATATCAGAAATAGCAAGAGCGGTTGAAGCTGCCGGTGCCGATTCTGTATCGTTGATCAATACGTTGTTGGGTATGGCAATCAATGCTGAAAAGCGTCGTCCGGTCCTTTCCACTGTTACAGGCGGTCTCTCAGGTGCATGTATCAAGCCTATAGCCTTGCGTATGGTATGGCAAACAGCCAATGCCGTGAAGATACCTGTAATAGGCTTAGGTGGCATCTCCTCGGCTGAAGATGCCATCGAGTTCTTATTGGCAGGTGCTTCGGCCATTCAAGTGGGTACGGCAAATTTTATAGATCCGGCCATCACACCGAAAATTGTAGTCGGTATTGTAGATTATTGCGAAAAGCATGATTTTAAGTCGGTTAGAGAGCTCACCGGTGCTTTGATTATTGATGGAGATGGTTTTGATTGCAGAAAATAAGTCACGCAAAACCTCTTCCTTTAAAAGACAGTCAAGAATTAATCTTGAAAAGGCTATTTCTAATCTTCCAATAGGTCCGGTCTTATAAGTTTTGTCCGCTCTACGGCTTGCTGATGTTCCCATTCTTCAATCTTTCTTTGATTCCCTGAAAGTAATATTTCCGGGACTTCCCATCCGTTATAGACAGCAGGGCGAGTATAGACTGGTGGAGCCAACAGATTGTCCTGAAAAGAGTCCGATAAAGCAGACTGTTCATCAGAAATAGCACCCGGAAGGACACGTATGACTGCATCTGAAATAATGGCAGCTGCCAATTCTCCGCCGGTAAGGACATAATCTCCGATAGATATTTCTTTGGTAATGAAGTGCTCGCGTATACGATGGTCAATTCCTTTATAATGTCCGCACAAGATGATGATATTGTTCAACAAAGACATGCTGTTGGCCATTTTTTGATTGAATTTATCACCGTCAGGAGAGGTGTAAATGATTTCATCGTAAGACCGCTCGCTTTTTAACTTGTTGATAATACGTTCAATAGGCTCAATCTGAAGAACCATGCCCGCAGAAAATCCGAAAGCATAATCATCCACTCGGCGATGACGTTTATCCGAAGAATAATCGCGTAGATTATGTACGCGTATTTCTGCAATCCCTTTGTCCTGAGCTCGTTTCAGAATGGAACAATTCAGTGGGCCATCCAATAATTCAGGTAATACAGTGATGATGTCTATGTGCATTTAGATACATTTAAATAGGAATATTTATGCACTATCGAACATATAATGATTCCGGTATTCATAGGGCAAAAGTACTTAAAAAACAGAACTGCAGCAACAAGCGTTTTCTCCAGATGGTTGATTAAATAAAGATGTCATCCTTTACGCCAAAAAATGATATCCATTCATCAAAAAAGTCGACAACAGATAGCTAATTTATTTCTTGTAAACAACATTGTCGATGCAGACATAGGTTGGGGCATAAATATCTGATGATGTCAATTTAAAAGACAGACTTTTTATTTTCCCCAAAATAGACAAAGGTACTTTTGTCCAATTTTTGCAAACATAGGTTCTGTCACCTCTGAAGTCGGCCAAATAATAATCTACACTGTCTGTTTTCAAACCATTTGCACCGTATCCGATAATGGTCATGTAGTAATAATCACCGGTTGTAAATTTTTCAGACATGCCACTACCATCTTTGCCCTCTGCTATGGCTTTGTAAGTATATGTAGAATTGTTGATCATCAGGCTTTTAATTTCAACCTCCTGATTGAAACGACAGGTGGAACTCCCCCAGTTATAAATAATTGCAAAATTCTTGGATCCGCCTGCTCCTGAAGTAGCATATACGCTGTACTGGTTGCCATAGCCAATACTATCCATGTCATGATGTGAAGAACAGGCCATACCGGACCAAGAATACCATGATGCATTATAAATGTTATCACAGGTCAGATCTACAGATACAAAATTTCCGGCATATTCTGTAACAGTCTGTCCATAGGATTCGTACGAGGAGCTTGTACCGGACAAATCACTACCATTCCAATAACCGGTTTCTCCTAAATCTACATCTTCGAATGTAATGACTTGATCTGTATTTCCTTCAGATTCGCAACTAGTAAACCCAAAACTGCAAAGGATTCCAAATAAAACCCCTGTAAAAAAACGATTTTTTCTCATATTAATTTTAATTAAAAATTATACGTTCAAAAATCGGGAGAGGTTACCTCAAAGGCATGAAATCAAATCAAACAAAATCCATGAAAAAGGAAACGAATGAATGCTCATACATTTTACTTTATCTCCCGAAAGTAATATAATCAAGGTTCAGGCAGGTTTTCTGACTCAGCTCTCCTTGTATTGCCTTCCCATTCTGAATGAACAGTGGCTTGGGGTTACAAGGTTTTTGAAGGAGCTACACAGCAGCGGGTACTGTTCCGGATTTTAACCGGATTCCCTTTTATGCAAACGAAAGAATCTCGTTGCATCACCAAAACGGTACAAAATTAAGCAAAATTTTGTATTGGCAAAAAGGTATGACATAAAAAAGCGTTTAAGTGTGGAAAAATCACTTAAACGCTTCATTATTAGTGTTCAATAATTGAAAAAACTATTTTACTTTTTCTACGATATCCATGCCCTTTTGAAGCGCTTTTTCATTCATCGGAATCAAGTGGTGGTGTCTTTCAGGCAATGATTTTTTTAAACCTTTGATGACACCATCCAGATCGACAGCAGGTTTAACTTTCAGATAGGCACCCAATACGACCATGTTGAAAGCCTTTGAGTTTTCCATCTCTGCAGCGGCATCCATCGCACGAACGGTGTACATGCTGATGTCTGTGCGTGTCGGAGCATGTGTTATGCCGTGAGGATCATAAATCAAGATACCTCCGGGTTTTACTGTGCTTTCAAATTTGTCCATGGATTGTTGGTTCAGGATGATTGCAGTGTCGAACTTGTTCAATACGGGTGAACTGATTTTGTCGTCGCTGATGATGACGGTTACATTGGCTGTTCCGCCGCGTTGTTCCGGTCCATAAGCTGGCATCCAGGATACTTCTTTGTCATGCATCAATCCTGCATAGGCAAGAATCTTACCCATTGACAAGACTCCTTGTCCGCCAAAACCGGCTATGATTATTTCTTCCTTCATATCTTTGATTATTTATCTTTCAAATCTCCAAGTGGATAAGCTTTTAACATGTTTTCTTCCATCCATGTATTGGCTTTTACAGGACTCATTTTCCAACCTGAATTACAGGAGGATACGACTTCTACCACGCTGGTTCCTTTGCCGACCATGGAATTCTCGAAGGCTTTACGGATGGCTTTCTTGGTTTTTTTGACATTGTTTGCAGTGTGAACGCTTTGACGGGTGACATAGCAAGTCCCTTCCAGTTGTGCGAGCAATGGGGTGATATTCAAAGGATAACCGTTCAATTGAACATCACGACCATAAGGACAGGTTGAACTTTTCATTCCGACCAAGGTTGTCGGAGCCATTTGGCCTCCGGTCATACCATATATACCATTGTTGATGAATATGATGGTAATGTTTTCTCCACGGTTGCAAGCATGAATGGTTTCGCCGGTACCGATTGCAGCGAGGTCACCGTCTCCTTGATAGGTAAATACCAAATGATCGGGATTCAGTCGCTTGATGGCGGTTGCCAAAGCCGGTGCACGTCCGTGGGCACATTCTGCGAAATCGACGTTAATGTAATTATAGATGAATACTGCGCAACCGACAGGGGCACAACCTATGGTTTTGTCCTGCATGTTCATTTCTTCAATCACTTCTGCAACGATACGGTGAACTGTTCCGTGGCTGCAACCCGGGCAATAGTGCATGGTATTGTCAAGCAATACACTTGACTTCTCATACACCAGATTTTTGGGATTTATTATTGGGTTAGACATATATTTCTGTATTACAATAGTTTACATTTGCTTTTTCAAAGCGTCCACGATTTCCTCCGGGTTTGGAACGATACCGCCCATACGTCCATAATGGAGTACAGGAACTTTACCGTTGACTGCCAGTTTGACGTCCTCTATCATTTGACCGGCGTTTAATTCGACAGTCAGCATTGACTTTACTTTTTCAGCGTATTTGGAAATCACTTTGGATGGAAAAGGCCACAAGGTGATGGGGCGAAGCATACCGACTTTGATGCCTTCTTCACGCAGGATTTCTACCGCATTTTGACTGATCCGGGCGGCAGAACCGAATGCAATGATCAGATAATCTGCATCTTCGCACATGTATTCATCGTAACGGACTTCGGTAGCTTCCACGATGCGGTAACGTTCCTGTCGTTCGACATTTTTCTTTTCCATTTTGGATGGATCCAATTCAAGGGAAGAAATGATGTTGTTTTTTCGGTTGGCCGGTTTTCCGGTAGCAGCCCATGGACATTGTTTAATAATTTCCTCAGCGGTCTGTCTTGGTTTGAAAGGCGGCAAGACTACCTTTTCCATCATCTGACCAATTGCTCCGTCTGATAAGATCATGGAAGGGATTCTGTATTTGGAAGAAAGTGTAAATCCAAGATCAACAAAATCTGCCATTTCCTGAACGGAAGCCGGAGCCAGTACGATTAATTTGTAATCGCCGTGACCACCACCTTTTGTAGATTGAAAATAATCGGATTGACTGGGTTGAATGGTTCCAAGTCCGGGACCACCGCGCATGACGTTTACAATTAGGCAGGGAAGATCTGCGCCACAGAGGAATGATACGCCTTCCTGCATCAGACTGACACCGGGGCTTGATGAAGAGGTCATCACTTTCTTTCCGGTGGATGCACCTCCAAAAACCATATAGATGGATGCGACTTCGCTCTCAGCCTGCAAAACAGTCATTCCGGTCGTTTCCCAAGGCTTTTGCGCCATGAGCGTTTCCATAATTTCGGACTGAGGTGTAATAGGATAACCAAAATAGCCGTCAGCTCCGCAACGGATAGCTGCAAGTGCAATTGCCTCGTTTCCTTTTAACAATGATACTTCTTCCATTTCTTAAATTTTTATCTTATAAACCCGGATACATCCATCCGGGCAAATATAACCACAACTTGCACAACCGATGCATGCATCCGGATTGAGCATATACGAATAGGGGTAGCCTTTTGTATTGACTCCTTTTGACATTGCCAAAACATTTGAAGGACAAGCACTTATGCAGACTTCGCACCCTTTGCAGCGTTCGATGTCAACCTCTATTGCTCCTTTAACTTTAGCCATTTTCTTAATGATATTTAGTTTCAAATAATACTTTCAAATTAGGTAAAAAAACCGGCAATCAAGCCAGTGTTTCGCACCAGTAAAAGCAACCCGGAAAGGATTGCCTGAGATTGACAGGTTTACTGAATAACCCATAAACCGAAGAGCCACTTCCGGACATGGATGCATAAATGGCTCCATTCGTGTACATCTGCTCCTTCATTGACTTGATTTTAGGAAAACGTTCAAAAACGGATGCCTCAAAATCATTGACAACAGTGTTTTTCCAGGTAGTGATTGGATCAGTCAAAACGTCTTTCAATGAGAAATCCGGATGAACCGGATGAACCAAGGAATATGCTTCTGCAGTAGATACGTGGATGTCTGGTTTTATCAAAATCAAATAATACCCTTTTAAGCTTAAACCGATATCTTCGAATACTGTTCCGATTCCGGTTGCAAAAGTAGGTTTATTTTTTATAAAAAACGAACAATCTGCTCCTAAATGTGTGGATAAATCTTTCAATTCGAAAGTAGAAAGACCTAAATTGTTCGTTTCATTAATAAGTTTCAAAGTAAATGCTGCATCGGAAGAACCACCGCCAAGACCGGCTCCGGTAGGAATAGCCTTGTGCAAATAGAAATCCGTAGGCTGGATGGGATATTTGGATTGAATGAGCCGGAAAGCTTTGGTCACGATATTATCCGCTGAATC
>JALNXZ010000090.1 GCA_023230125.1 Bacteroidales bacterium
GTGGAGAAGATTATATTGGCACTGTTCGTCGCTTGGGTTTAATTACATTTCGTATTGCTATGATTCTCACAGCCCTGCGAATTATGGACAATGGCGAACTTCGTTCACCGCTTGTCTGCTCCGATACCGATTTCAATATCGCTATGGAAATGGTCAAAGTGTTGGTTCAACATGCTGCACATGTTTTCCAACAACTCCCAACCGATACGGCCACCAAAGTACAACCCAATCAAAAGCAACAGTTTTTGAATATGCTACCCGCAGAGTTCGACCGCCAAACATATTTATCGGTTGCAGATAAATTGAAAATTCCAGCCAAAACAGCTGAGAAGCAAATTGCACGTTTCGCCAAAACAGGCTTGATAAATCATTATGCACAAAACCAATATCGAAAATAACTCAAACACTCAATCAAATGAATGCCTCTGATAAAAAACAAGCACGACTTCACAAAATGGAGTTGGACGAAAAATACCTTAGCCGGAAGCTATTGGAAGTAGCCGAAAACGCTCCAATTATTCGTTCAAATCTCAGAAAATACAAACTCAAATCCAAGACAAAGAACAAAGGGAAACTTTTTGTTCACGAAAAAGCATTAATAAAAATGTTGAGGATTAATAAGCGTATAATGAGACTATTAGTTGAAAAAGAGTTGATTCAATATATGAATATCTCTGGTTTAAACATATATACGGTGGCAGATATTGAACGCTTCTTGGTAAACAGTTTGGGGTGATATTTTTCTTTTTGTCATAAGTTGTCAAAAACTAATATTCTCTTTGTGTTTTTTTAAGTTGAAAACTTTATTATTACACCTGTTTTGTTTGTGTATAATTGTCTATCTTTGTTCAACTTTTGACAATTAAAAATAAAGAAAGCAACACAAACAAGACACAAAAATAATCTCAATGCCTAACAACCAACAGCAGTTTAATCAATTAGTTTCATTTATTTGGAACATTGCCAACGACGTACTTGTACAAGTTTTTAATAAAGGAGATTACAAAAAAGTAATACTCCCAATGATGGTACTTCGCCGTCTGGATATTCTTTTAGAACCGACAAAAGAAGCCGTTCTGAAACAAAAAGAACAATTGGATAAAATGGGAATTACCAATCAATCTCCCGTATTGATGACTGTTACAAAATATCCTTTTTACAATACTTCAAAATTCACAATGAAAACGCTTACTTCGGAAACAAATCCGATGCGTTTGAAAATGAATTTCTTGGAATACTTGGACGGATATAGTAAAGATGTACAGGATATTATTGAAAAATTCAAACTAAAACAACAGGTCGATAACTTGAGCGAAAACAATCGTTTAGGCTCAATCTTAGATAAATTTACTGATACTTCTATAAATCTTGGGATTAACCCGATAGTTGATGCCGACGGCAAAGAAATACTGCCTGGCGTTGACAATCACATGATGGGTACTGTGTTCGAAGAATTGCTTCGTAAGTTTAACGAAGAACATAGTGTAACTGAAGCCGGAGAACATTTCACACCACGCGATTATGTACACTTGCTTTCGGATTTAGCGATTATTCCCATTGCAGATAAAATTGAAAGCACCACTTACGGAATCTACGATGGTGCTTCCGGTACAGGTGGTATTCTTACAATTTCAAAAGAACAGATGCAATCGGTTGCAGAAAAGAATGGTAAGAAAGTACAAATTCACACCTTTGGGCAAGAACTTCAACCCGACACTTATGCCACTTGTAAAGCCGACATAATGATTTCTGGGGAGCTAAGACAGTTTTCTTATACACTCAACAATCAGCAACGTGATTACATTGCTTTTGGTTCTACCATTTCGCAGGATGGACACCGTGGCGAAACCTACGATTTTTGTATTTCCAATCCACCTTTTGGTACACCTTGGAAAGAGGATTTGAAAAATTGGGGTTTAGGTGAAAAGGAAAAGGACAAAATTACCGATGCCAGATTTAAACTACAATTGGAAGAAGGTCAGGAACCCATTTCATTTATTCCGGGAATTGGCGACCCACAAATGTTGTTTCTTGCAAACAACATTAGCCGCATGAAAAACAATACACCTCTCGGGACTCGTATCGTAGAAGTGCATAATGGTTCGTCGCTTTTTACTGGAAATGCAGGAGGTGGTGAAAGTAATCTGCGACAATACATTATCGAAAACGATCTGCTCGAAGCAATTGTGGCAATGCCTGAAAAAGATTTTTATAATACACCTATTGGTACATTTATTTGGATTGTTACCAACCGTAAAGAAGAACGTCGGCGTGGCAAAGTACAGTTGATTGATGCTACAGCCATTAAAACCCCCTTACGTAAAAATTTGGGTGACAAAAGCTGTAAAACAGGAAAGTCAGACCGCAAAAAAATCCTGGACTTACTCATGAATTTTGAGGAAAACGAGCAAAGCCGCATTTTCCCCAATGCAGAGTTTGGATTTTGGGAGATAACCGTTGACCGACCATTACGGCAACAAGTTCGTATTGATAAGGAAACCCTCAGTTCTTTGGTGAGTCGCTGTTTGAGAATGGATGTAAAATTCACAGCCGAAGCAGTTAATGTACTTACTGGTTTTAATATTGATGCAGCTTATAAAGATAATACTCCAGTTTTAGAGGAGGGTGAAACTATATTTAGCGACAGATTAAAAAACGAACGGAATGTAAAACTCCCAAAAACAATCGGACAGCTTACAGCCGATGTTATGTTGAGCGAAGTAATGATCATTCTTTGTGAATTCGCTAAGCAACAACCTGTTTATTTGAATCTTCAGGAATTTGCCGATAAGTTTGATAAACACAAAAGAGCAAATCAACTCAAACTAAAATTCGACAAATTAAGTGATTTCTTATACTCAGTGATAGAAGTAGATGAAAATGCTGACCCTGTAACCAAAAATGGCAAACTAATACCTAACCCTGCTCTGCGTGATACCGAGCAAGTGCCTTTCCTCTACGAAGGTGGTATTGCCGGCTTTATGCAAAACGAAGTATTGCCTTATTTGCCGGATGCTTATGTGGACGAGACAAAAACAAAAATAGGGTATGAATTGAGTTTTACCAAATATTTTTATAAGCCGACGGAACTTCGACCACTCACAGAAATTAAATCTGAATTGATTTCAATTCAAAGCAGTGCCGAACAACTTCGTAAACTTATAATGGGATAAAGCAATGGAACAATATCTAACATACAAACACAGTGGAATTAAATGGATTGGTGAAATACCGGAACATTGGAACATTCATAAAATAAGATATATATTCCAAGAAAGATCGCAAAAAGGTTATCAAAATGAGCCAATTTTGTCTGCCACTCAGAAATATGGAGTTATACCTCAGGATTTATATGAAAATCGTGTTGTTGTAGTAAACAAAGGTTTGGAAGGATTGAAATTAGTAGAAGTTGGCGATTTTGTGATTAGTTTGAGGTCGTTTCAAGGTGGTATTGAGTATGCCTATTATAGAGGTATTATTAGCGCAGCATATACGATTCTTGAACCTTCGGCTACTTTAAATTCCAATTATATTAAATACGTTTTTAAATCACATATTTTTATTGAGCTATTAAAAACCTGTGTTACTGGAATTCGTGAAGGTCAAAACATAAATTTTGAATTATTACGCAATCAATATCTTTTTTTACCACCAACTACCGAGCAAAGCTCTATTGTTCATTTTCTTAATAAGCAAACCTCGAAAATAGATGAGTACATTAAGCAACGCCAGCAAGAGATAATCGCGCTAAACGAACTCAAGCAAGCCGAAATTGCCGAAGTGGTTACTAAAGGTATTAACCCCGATGCTCCGATGAAAGATTCGGGTATTCCTTGGGTTGGGCAGATTCCGGAACATTGGGATAGTCGATTTTTATTTCAGGTTTCAAAAGAGCATTATATCTCAAACAAAAACGTTCTCCACCAAAATTTACTGTCATTGAGCTATGGTAAAATAGTCAACAAAGACATTAATAAAACTGATGGATTGCTCCCAGCTAACTTTGATACGTATCAAGTTGTGAAAGATGGTAATTTAATTCTTAGACTTACAGATTTACAGAACGACCATAAAAGTTTGAGAGTTGGTTTTGTTACACAAGAAGGTATTATTACTTCTGCTTATGTTTGTTTGGAAGCATTTAATAATATGATACCCAAATATCTATATTATTCTTTGCATTCGTTCGACATAAAAAAAGTGTTTTATAGTATGGGTGGTGGATTACGTCAAGGCTTAAATTATGCTGAGTTGCGGAAGTTAAATGTCATTGTTCCTCCTAAAGAGGAACAACAACAAATAGTTGAATTCATTGAATCAAGAGTAGCTATAATTGAAGAGCAAATTTCAATTATAAAATCGGAAATAGAGCAAATGCAGGAATACAAACAATGCCTTATTTCGGATGCAGTTACAGGTAAAATAAAAGTGTAATACCAATTTATGGAAGATACATTTTCACTTCAACAAATTGCAAATTGGCAATTAAATCCTGAAGAATCGTTAGTAGAATTACCAACGATTCAACGGGGTTTTGTGTGGAAGCCAAAGCAAGTTGAAGATTTATGGGATTCACTTCTCAGAGGTTATCCTATTGGTTCATTTCTCTTCTCACAAACAGGCCTAAAGCTGTATTTAATGGACGGACAGCAACGTGCTACTTCCATTTTTTTAGGATATTTCAACCCTTTCAATTCAAGCAATGCTACAAGAGCTTGGGCAATTAAAGGAGAATTACCAGTAGTTTGGATTGACATTAAACCCGAATCAAAACCTGTCAATAGCAGATTTCTTATTCGTACTGTAACACGTTCGCACCCTTGGGGTTATCAAGCCACAAATAATGAGGCCAAATTAAGCGTTGCAGACAGGAACAAAGCATTGAATCTATTCAAACAACATCCCGAGAATAACTCAGGCTATACTTCATTCAAAAACATAACTGTTTTCCCTTATGATTGTTCTTTCCCACTGCCTCTTTCTTTTTTCATTGAGTCAGCAAATATGGAGGAGGTGATAGATAAAGCTGAAAGATATTTACCAGAATATATTTCAACAAAAAAGGGGGGCTTCGAAAACAAGAATTCTTTTATGAAGTTACTTAAAACTGATCTGTCTAAGGAACTGTCAGATATATTTGAGGTAGTAAAAAGAACCGACGAACTAACAATCAAATCAAATATTATAGACAATAGAGTTTTAAACGAAGAATACGATACTGAAAGTCCTGTTCTATTTGTAAGAATAAATTCAGCTGGCACAACCCTATCTGGTGACGATTTGATCTATTCTATTTACAAATCTTTATTTCCTGATGCAAAAAATCTAATAGAAAACATTGGCTTAAATTTCATTTCGCCAACTCAGGTACTTTCTTTAGTTTCTCGTATTGTAGCTTCTGACACAGAAAGTAATAAATTTGTGAAGAAAATGAATGTGAGGGACTTCCAACGTAGAATTAAAAATGAGGAATTTAAATCACGTTTAAAGAAGCTGATAGAAACAAAGGAAATTGAAAATCTATTCGCCCAGGCAATTGAAATCTTATCATGTAAACAAAATTCTTTGTTTGAAGGTGAAATTCCACCTGTTATTTTAAAACAGTTTATCCGAAAAAATCAAGGTGAATTATTTCTGTTTTTTGTTTATTGGCTACATATAAACAAGGCAGAATTAACAGAGAGTATTCAGCTTAAAATGGTCGCAAAACTTTTGTCATTTGCTTGGTTTGATTTTAGCAACGTGCAGCGATTATGGAATGAAAAAATAAACATTCTTGATTTTTGGAATGAGCCTTTGAATGAACTTATTTGGTGGGATACTACCGACGGAATCCATTTTATGTTACCTCCCAATATGCTGAGAGGCTATTATTCTCAGCCACAAATTGAAAAAATGTTTTTAGAATCAGATCAACACAGGTGGGGTCTTTGGAAAGACGGCATTGGTGATAATATAGTTGAATATTACAATACTGTAAAATCTGTAGAATTTGATTTGCCAACAGCTAATAATTACTTTTGGAAATTCATTAGTAAAATTCAACACAATAAACAATTAGTGCTATTTGCACAACGAGATTATATCAATTCTGCTTTTGCAGATTATAATCAGATAGATGATATGGATGATACGAATGTCCCCTGGGATTGGGATCATATATATCCCGATTCATGGGTTTACAATATGAAACACTGTGAACAGATTATTAGAGATTGGAATGGAACAAATGGAAACTTTAGAGCAATCTCACTCGAACAAAACAGAAGTGAAAGCAATAATGTATCACCAAAAGTAAGATTAGATGGTTCAGAGAATAAGAAATATTCTTTTGTATTTAATAATGACTTTGAACATTGGAACAGTATTGATGATAGAATTTGGAATAAAGAAAAAGCTCTTTTTCATTTTCGGTCCATAACCACTCGAATGATAAATATATATGAAAAGTTTTGGATGGATTTAAAAATCAGTGAATTAGTAAACAAGTAAGGCGTACAAATAATATTTAATTATACATTACCTATGA
>JALNXZ010000091.1 GCA_023230125.1 Bacteroidales bacterium
CATTCCGGCTCAAGACAGCTACCTGTATGCCTTTATGGATGGACTCACTGAGTATTTGCAGCACGGATTGTCAGATATCGCATCCTTTCTCAAGCATTGGGACGAAAGAATGTCCACCACAAGCATTCCAGCCGGCTCAGGCATCAACGGCATCCGAATCATGTCCATCCATAAATCCAAAGGTCTGGAATTTCACACCGTACTGATCCCTTTCTGCGACTGGAAACTTCTGAACGAAAAGTCTATGCAGGTTTGGTGTCAACCGGAAACAGCACCATACAACCAGCTTGACCTGTTGCCCATTGATTACAGGAATGAGATGAACGAATCCTGCTTCAACAAGGAATACAAAGAGGAAACCCTGCAACTTTGGGTTGACAGTATCAATCTGTTATATGTAGCATTTACACGTGCCAGGCACAACCTAATCGTTTTTTGTCAGGGAAAGGATCCTCAAAAGGAAACTGGAAATCTGATTACGATTTCTGACCTGATACAAGATATTCTCCAAAACGGTTTATCACATATACCTGACCCTCATGTTGTTGAACTCCGGCAACACTACCGAGAGGCAAATGAGGAAGAATGTGGTACTGCTTCAGAAGCAACTTTTTCTTTCGGAGAACTCAGTCTTGAAAAAGTTTCAGAAACCTTAGAAGAAAAAGGACTCAGCCAAAAAGGCGAAGACATCGCTTTACCTTTTAAAAGTTTTATCCACAAGACCAAGTTCAAACAATCCAACCGTTCCTTAGAATTCAGTAAGGGGCACAACCCTGAAGGTTTCAGCAGTAGCTTCATTGACCGAGGTAAATTGCTCCACAAACTTTTTTCCGAAATACACAGCAAGGAGGATTTACCCACAGCCATGCAGGACTTGTTGAATGAAGGCCTTGTCACCACAACCGAAGCGAATGAATACCTGGCTTTTATAGAAAAAAGTTTAAGCAGACCTGAAGTATCTGATTGGTTCTCTGACAAATACAAGCTATTCAACGAATGTTCTATTCTTTATTCGGACAAGAACGGCAATCTCCAGATCAAACGACCCGACCGCGTCATAAAAACACCGGAAAATGTCATCGTTGTCGACCTCAAATTCGGAAAAGCCGCTCCAAAATACCACAAACAAGTCCAGGAATATATGGCACTACTCAAGGATATGGGATATACAGGAATTCAGGGATTTTTGTGGTATGTGGATGAAGACAAGATTGAAGAGGTGAAGTCTTGATCTCTATTCTATCTGAATTTAAGCCCAGCTGTAATGTTCAGTATGCTGGTTTCCTGGTTGAACTGAGAAATCTGCTCTGCAATGGTCAGTTCTTTGATCAAGTTATACCGAGCATCCAGCGTGATGAAGCCCAGCACATCAATTCCCGCCCCCACCTGCCATGAGAATGTATTGTTCCCGGTAAAAGAATCTTTGTTGTCAAGTTGAAAACTGAAAGCCGGCCCTCCCATCAAATGGAGACTGAAAAGGCCCAGATTGATAAACCGAAGTCCAAGCATAGCCGGAACCTTGATAAAATTAACAGATGTTTCCGAACCATCCATCTGATAGCTTGCATAGTAGACTTCCGGCTGCAGATAGATTGTACGGCCGTATTGCATCAAAATTCCAACCTGATAGTTCGTTTTTAATTGATTATTGATTTCCTTGAAATTATAG
Source organism: Bacteroidales bacterium (assembly GCA_023230125.1). Taxonomy (GTDB): domain Bacteria; phylum Bacteroidota; class Bacteroidia; order Bacteroidales; family UBA1402; genus UBA8389. The sequence continues at coordinate 1,670 of JALNXZ010000091.1, forward strand.
GTAATCGGAGACATATCAAAACCAAATTTCGGGCCAATCCAAAATTTTGGTTTTTTTACAGAAGTTTGTTCAGTCGTCTCATTGGCTTCCTGTGAAAAAGCCTGTAAAGATAAAGTCATAAGAAATGCAATCAAAGCTATTAAATTTTTCATCAGATCATTGAATTAAAAGCATTTTCCCGGCATCATATTATTTTTTGTACGAATGTAAATGAAATTATTGACAAAACAAATCATGAACACCTTTTGACCGAGCATCAAATTAAGGCATTCAAAACCGCAAAAACAAGCAGGAGTGCCCTGCTATTTCTTTATAGATTGCGTATTCGGAAAAATTCCAGTCATGAAATAACTTGAATTTTTAATCATAAAATATCTTTAGAACCATTGTTTTTTTTTACTTTTGCAAGCAATGATATAGGGGTGTATTTTTTCTTCTCACCTCCATAAAACTTCAGAAAAAAATCATTTTACAATGAACAACTCGTTTTTCAGCAAGTTTACTCCAAAAGAGCCGAAATTCTTTCCTGTATTAAAAGAAATGTCAGATGTCATGCTGGTTGCTTCAGATCTTCTGATTGAATTTATCCGAAATTATGATCACACTACAGCTGCTGAGTATTACAAAAAGATCAAGGAACAGGAGAAAAAAGGCGACATATTATCAAACAAGATTTTTGATGACCTGAACACAACCTTCATCACTCCTTTCGACCGGGAAGACATCAATCATTTGGCAGGAAGGCTGGATGATGTCACGGACTACATCAACAGTTGTGCCAAGCGTATGGTACTTTACAATCCGGCGAGCATGCCCCCCAGTGCAAGTGAAATGGCAGCACTCATCAAGGAAGGTGTCATCTGCATCGGAAAGGCTGTTGATGAACTGGATGTCCTGAAAAAAGACGCCAAGAAAATCAAAGGTTACTGTCAAGAACTCCACGACATAGAAAATAGGGCTGATGACGTTTATGAACATTTTATCATCGACTTGTTCGAAAAAGAAAAAGATAGTATTGAAATCATCAAATTGAAAGAGATCATGTTCGAGCTTGAGAAGGCCACTGATGTTGCCGAATATGTTGGCAAAATCATTAAAACAATCGTTGTCAAGTATGCATAACCTTTATCGTATCAATTGATGATTCTCTTAATTGCAATTATTGTCCTTGCACTGCTTTTTGATTATATCAACGGTTTTCACGATGCAGCCAATTCCATCGCAACGATTGTATCAACCAAGGTTCTTACACCTTTTCAGGCAGTTTTGTGGGCTGCATTCTGGAATTTCTTTGCTTATTTTGTCGCTAAATACATTATTGGCGAATTTGGTATAGCCAACACAGTTTCCAAAACCGTATTCGAACAATATATCACACTTCCGGTCATCTTTTCGGGAATTATAGCTGCCATCACATGGAATCTGGCCACCTGGTGGTTTGGAATTCCATCATCGTCATCCCATACATTGATCGGTGGGTTTGCGGGTGCCGCCATCATGAGTACCATCATGAAGAACGGCTATACCACCAGCGGATTTGAGTCCATACAGGGAAATGTCATTCTCAACATTGCACTCTTTATCATCCTGGCTCCAGCCATCGGTATGGCTATATCTTCCATACTCACCATCTCCATCCAATGGCTTTTCAGAAAAACCAATCCTCACAAGGCAAACATTTGGTTCAAACACCTGCAGTTGGCTTCTTCAGGATTGTTCAGCATTGGGTTCGGACTCAATGACTCGCAAAAAGTAATGGGTATCATTGCTGCTGCCATGATTGCATCTCACGCTCAGGGTTTATTCCCTGAAATTCAAAATACAAATGATTTACCTGATTGGGTAGCATTTTCCTGTTTTACCGCCATATCCTTGGGAACAATGACGGGTGGCTGGAAAATCGTCAAAACGATGGGTTCCAAGATTACAAAAGTTACTCCCATTGAAGGTGTTGCAGCAGAAACAGCCGGTGCCATAACCCTTTATCTCACTGAATACCTTCGCATCCCTGTCAGTTCTACCCATACCATTACCGGTGCCATCATGGGTGTAGGAGCTGTCAAGCGTCTTTCAGCTGTACGCTGGGGTGTCACCAAAACGCTGATGGTTGCTTGGATACTGACAATTCCTATCAGTGCTGTACTTGCAGCATTGATATTCTTTTTTATTGGTTCAAATATGTTGTAACGAATTCCTCCAAAGAATATTTAAAGTCAACTACGTGACTTCGAACGATTTTCAGCGGCCTTTCTAATCTTGCTGTGTTTCCTGCTGTATGTAAAATAGATCAAAAAACCTATCGCCATCCACCCCATAAGGCGCATCCAAGTACCAAACGGCAATGCAGCCATCTCCACCAAACATACGACCATTCCTGCAATAGGTATGAATGGCACCCATGGCGTTTTGAAAGAGCGAGGAGCATTAGGCTCTGATTTTCGAAGAAGAATGATACCAAAGCAAACAATGGTGAAAGCAAGCAAAGTACCTATGGAGACCATTTCACCCAACAATCCGATGGGAAGAGTGCCGGCTATCAAGGCACACACACATCCGGTAACGATAGTGGTCACATAGGGCGTTTTATATTTTGGATGCACCTTGGCAAATTTTTTCCAGAGCAAACCGTCACTCGCCATGGTAAAAAACACCCTGGACTGCCCTAGAATCAAAACAAGTACCACCGATGTCAAACCTGCAATGGCACCAATATCAACGATGGGACGTAACCATCTAAGTGAAGGCCCGGCTTGGCTGATAGCCAAGGCTACAGGTGCAGGGACATTCAGTTCCTTATAGTTTACGATACCTGTCATTGTAAGACACACGGCAATATAAAGCACTGTGCAGACAGCCAATGAAACCAAAATGCCAATGGGCAAATCCCTTTTGGGATTGATAGCCTCCTGAGAAGTCGTGGATACAGCGTCAAACCCAATGTATGCGAAGAAAATCACTCCTGCCCCGGTCAAAATACCCGACCATCCATAATGTCCCCAACCTTCGGTATTTTCAGGTATGAAAGGTACCCAGTTATCCACATTGATATATGAAATTCCAAAACCGATAAACAACAGGATAACAATCACTTTAATCAGCACAACAATATCGTTTAACTTGGCTGATTCCTTGATGCCTATGACCAAAAAAGCCGTCATCAGCAAAATAATGAACATAGCAGGAAAGTTAATGAAAGAACCTGTAGCATGCCATCCATCTATGTCGATTGAAAAAGGGCTGCCACTAATAGATTGAGGCAAAGATACACCCAGATGGTTCAGAAAATTATTCATATAACCACTCCAACCTACTGCCACCGTCGCAGCACCAAACAAATATTCCAAAATCAGGTCCCAACCGATAATCCATGCGACAAACTCTCCCATGGTGGCATAAGCATAAGTATAGGCACTGCCGGAAATGGGAATCATGGAGGCAAATTCTGCATAGCACAAACCAGCAAAGGCACAGGCTAAAGCAGATAAAACGAAAGAAATGGCTAGAGAAGGACCTGCATACAGGGCAGAAGCCGTTCCGGTAATCACAAAAATTCCGGCACCAATGACACAACCAATTCCCAGCATAATAAGATTCCAAGCAGTCAAGTGCTTTTTTAATCCGTATTCGTTGAGTTCCGCTTCTTTTAAAAGCTGGGTTAACGACTTTCTGATAAACAATTTGGACATAAAAAGAGTATATTGGAAGGTATTAGATTTTTCACCCGCCGAAAATACATATTTTTGATAAAAAAAAGGAGGGATTTATAGAAATAAAAAAATATTTTCCAGATAAAAGCATGATGATTCATTTTCTGTAAATTATCTTAGTACCCACAAAAAGCCAAATAAATATATATGATATCTTTCCTCCAACAAACCGCCGAAGATATTTATGCCAAATATGGTGACAATCTTACTTCCATAGCCCTTGTCTTTCCAAACAACCGCGCCAGGCTTTTTTTCAGTGAACATCTATACAAGGTGGTAGGAAAACCTGTCTGGACTCCTGGATTCATAACCATCAGCGACCTGTTCAGAGAACAGTCGGATTTGAAGACAGCAGATTCCTTGGCATTGGTCGGATATCTATATCATATCTACATCCGTGAAAGCAGGAAGGAAGAAAGTTTCGACGAATTTTACCATTGGGGAGAAATTCTGCTGAGCGATTTTGATGATGTGGATAAAAATCTCGCCGATGCACACCAACTGTTCCGCAACATCAAGGAGCAGGCCGCCTATACCGATACATTGGAGCACCTGACTGAAGAGCAGGTTGCCTCCATTCGTCTTTTCTTCAAAAATTTCGATCCGGACAGAAAGACAGAACTCAAACGTCGTTTCATTGAGAATTGGAATATCTTGTACGAAGTGTACGATGGTTTTCAAAAAATGCTGATTGAAAAGCAACTGGCTTACGAAGGGATGCTTTATCGCAGGGTCATCGAAAAGCTCAAAACGGAAGGACCCTCCGGTTTCGACTTTGACAAATATGCTTTTGTGGGATTCAACGTACTGAACAAATGCGAAATTTCACTCTTTTCACTGCTTCAAAAAGCAGGTAAAGCCTTGTTTTACTGGGATTACGATGTTTTTTACCTCAAAAATCCAAGACATGAAGCCGGACGTTTCATGCTGCAAAACCTGGATCAGTTTCCCAATGAATTGGGCAAGACAGGATTCGATGTCTTCGAAAAAACGCCCAAAAACATTCAATTCATTTCTGCCTCCACCGAGAACGCC
>JALNXZ010000092.1 GCA_023230125.1 Bacteroidales bacterium
TCAGTTTCATATGATAATAATTTTTTCGTTTAAGGTCATATGGAACTCACATGTCCAATTTATCATAAACTTGGACGTTTTTACAAACATGTTCGTTTCATATATTAATCTTTCAATTTATTTTTAATCATCTATTTCAGTACCAATCCAATATGCTGCCCTTGATGATAAAAAGAGCCTGCAGGAATTGATTGGCTGACCACCTTTCCTTTTCCATATATTGAAACATGGAGCCCGGAATTACCCAGCAAATATACAGCATCTCTAGCACCCATGTCTTTCACATCCGGAACAATCCATTTTCTGGTTTGTACAGAAGTCAGGAGTACCCCATTTTTATCCGTTTTTGATTTTACCCATTGTGTTTTTGAAGATGCATCCAATGAATAAGAGACATTCAATTGAGCCAACACTTCTTTTATACTTTTGAGTTTTCCAGACTTAAGAAACGGATATTCAATGGTTTCCGTCATATCTGATTTATCTGGAATCAAACGCAAATTTTGTGCATAGATTTTTTCGGCAACTTCACGAAAAACGCCACCTGCCTGTTTACCACCTGATGGAATCTCATTTTTGGGTTCCCTAATTACCACAATACAACTATATTTTGGCATATCAGTCGGAAAATAACCGCAAAATGAAACCTGATGTGTCTTTCCACCTTGCTGATAACCGGATACGCCTTTTGAAAGCTGAGCCGTACCCGTCTTTCCGGCAATCGGAACAACTTGACTGCGAGCTCCTGATCCTGTACCATGGCCAACCACGCTGTCGAGCATCAGCCGAATCTGTGTCAAGGTCTTATCAGAACATATTTTCTCGTTTAACACCTGTGTCTTGAATTTTTGAACAATATCTCCGTTACGCGAAAAAGCCTTGACAAAAAATGGACGAATCAGTTTTCCATTATTTGCAATGGCATTATAAAATGCCAAAGTATAAATGGGCGGAATTTGCGTGACATAACCTATCGACATCCAGGGCAAGTCAGTTTTTGCCCAATATCGTTTAGAACCGACCGGATAGGGAATGAAAGGTCTTCCGGAACCTGGAATTTCCAGATTCATTGGTTTGTTCAATCCCATTCTATATAAACCATCCACAAATCTGCAGGGTTGAGACCTATAATGCTTGTCAATTAATGTAGAAACTCCAATATTGGAAGAATACCATATACTTTTTTCGGCTGTAATGGTATGATAACCACCGTGATTTGCATTATGGTCGGTCATATTCCTCCCATACATCACTTTTACACCATTACCTGTTTCAACAGAATCTTTCGGATGAACCATTCCATCCTCTAAAGCTACTATCATGGAAAAGGTCTTGAAAGTAGAACCTGGTTCACTTTCATCCGAAACGGCATAGTTTTGTGTCTCGTAATAATCTCCGGAAGAAGTCAGGCCAAGATTGCAAATTGCACGAACTTCGCCAGTTCCCACTTCCATCAGAACTACAGTGCCTGATGTAGCGTTTATCCGGCGCAATTCACGACCCAAAGCTGTTTCTACAATATCTTGCATGCGAATATCAATGGTCGTCACCAAGTCAATACCATCTACCGGGTCTCTTTCATTCACACCCATGTATTTCCCGGCTACTTTTTGACGGACACAAACCCCGGGCTGACCTCTCAGTAAGGAGTCATAACGCAACTCAAGACCATTCTTTCCCCCTTTGTTAAAATCTCCATAGATGTCACCAATGGTTCGTGAGGCCAAAGACCCAAAAGGCTTTTGTCTTTGCAGGTATTTTTTTTCATACAATCCACTTTGATAACGTCCTTTTTTGAACAAAGGAAATTTCTTGACAGCTTTCAGTCCCATATGAGAAACTTTTATTCTACTGATCAGATATTCTCTGCTCTGTTTCTTGTACCCCTTCAAGAGGTGTTGTCGGTATCCGCCAGAAGTCTTGTCTCCAAATTGCCGGGATAATTTTATACACAAAGGATTCAGATAGTGGAAAAATGTATCTTGATCTACAGCCTGGAAATCCATATACAACGCATAATACGGCACGGTACTGGCCATCAGTTGGCCATCCCTAGATAGAATGTTACCCCGGTTTGAAGGGACAAGCACGTCTTCCATTTTTGATTTTTTACCTAAATCTCTCCAGGCTTTTCCCTCAACAAGCTGAACTTTCAGAATCGTACCAAAAATCAGCAGTATAGGAATAAAAAACAACAGCACTATGACCGTGAAACGCCGGCGAATATCCTTGCGGACTTCCTCGCTAAAATTGTTGCTGTTTTTTTGTTCACTCATAAGAATATCAAATCAAAAAAATTATTTCTCTGAAATCTTATATGGTGGGATGTTCGAATCCTCAAGATCCAGTCCTCTCTCTGTCACCATCTTACGCACATAAGACTGACGGCTTTCACGCATCAGTTGAGACGAAATGGTCAATGCTTCATATTTTACGTCAGTCAGTTCTTTCTGTAGGGTATCGATTTCTGATAGTTTCATGATGACCGCGTAATGGTTGCCGATATAAACGAAAATGCAAGCCACAATAAGCAGGATGAGTTTGATGTTTCTTCTCAAAGCATCTTTCGTCATGAAACTACCATCAAAGATTTCATTGATAAAAGCCCTGTAAGATGATTTCTTCATCTTAGGTTTCATCTCTTTCTTTTTTATTGCACTCGACTCCATCTGCTTTTACTTTTTTTCTGCAATACGTAATTTTGCACTACGTGATCTCGGATTTCTTTCTTGTTCCTCTTCATCAGGTATAATAACCTTGTTATTGATCAGGCGGAATGGCGTTTGAAAATTCCCATAAAAATCCTGTTCACTCTTTCCTTCAAAATTGCCGGTCTTCATGAAATTCTTAACCAAACGGTCTTCCAGCGAATGATAGGTCATCACAACCAAACGACCTCCAGGCTTCAACACTTTGAGTGCTTGCAGAAGCATCATTTCCAAAGCTGTCATTTCCTGATTCACTTCTATACGAAGTGCTTGAAAGACTCGCGCCAAATCCTTTTTTTCTTTTTCCCGCCTAAAGAACGGTTTGATAATCTCCAGAAAAGAAGCAACTGTAGTGACAGGTACATTTGCCCTGGACTTAACCAAAGCCGAAGCTAGATGACGGGAATTTCTCAGTTCCCCGTATTTATAAAAAACATTTGCTAAATCTTCTTCAGAATAGGTATTTACTATATCTGCGGCATTCATGCCTGCCTTCTTGTTCATACGCATATCCAGGTTCCCTTCTTCAAAACGGAAAGAAAAGCCCCTTTCAGAATCATCAAAATGATGAGAAGATACTCCCAAATCAGCCAGAATGCCATCAATCTGATCAACGTCGTAGTATCTGAGAAAATTGGAAAGGTATCTGAAATTACTTCTGACAAAAACGAAACGGGAATCTACAGGTATATTTTGTTCCGCATCTTCATCCTGATCAAAACCATAAAGTTTACCAGTAGTCAGGCGTGAAACGATTTCACGGGAATGGCCTCCACCACCAAAAGTAACATCCACGTAAGTTCCTTCCGGCTTGATATCCAAGCCATCAATACACGCATGCAGCAAAACCGGAATATGGTACTCACTCATTTTTATTTCACACTAATCAATTATAGCAAAATACTTATAAAAAATCATCGATTTATCTGCGTAGGTCCAGCCATCAATGTCTGCATCTTTTCCCTAAAAATTTCAGGTTCCACACGAGGTTTTTCCAAAGCGTCTTTCGGCCAGATTTCTATGGTATTGTCAACACCAAGGAAACGAACCTCCGATTCTATTCCTACAATATTTAACAAGTGTTTGGATATAAGTATGCGTCCGCTGGAATCAAGTTCCTCGACTTCGGCTTCCAACAAGAACTGACGATACATATCCTGTTCCTGAGGATCCCATTTGTTTAATTTAGAACGCAGAAGTCCCAATTCCTCCTCCCAGACTGACTGCGGATAGACAGTAATGCAATCCTGAAAAACATCTTTACGCAGATAAAGCGTTTGCTGATTTTCTGCAACCAACACCTTACGAAAGATAGCCGGTATAAATACACGGTATTTCGTATCCAATTTAGCTTCAATGTTTCCTAAAAATCGCATGTTTGCGTAGTTATGCAAAAATCCAAAGACAAAAATACATATTGCACACCACTTTACCACACTTTTCCCCACTTTTTTTATCAACAAAAGAACTTAAATCTTTATCAACACCTTTTTAACTATTTATATATCTATTTATCTGATAGATAGGCTAATTATAAACACACTGTTGACAACTTTCATGTTCATCATCCAACTAGATATTTTGCAGGAATATTTTTAAAGGTTTCAGCTATGAAAAAAGTGCTTTCTAACAAAATTGTTGGACGTTTATCAAAAAAAATATACTTTTGTCAGTCTATAAATTCAAAAGAGGAAATATTAAGATGAACCAATCTGATGCGCTGACAATCAACGTAAGGGAGATACTCCGCTCAAAAGCACCCAACACCAAGGTTCCTGGCTTTTTGGTAAAATATTTGGAGAAAATTGTCCATCAGGATGAATTAAATCAATTCCTGAAAGAAAAAGGACATCTTTACGGTATAGATTTCGTCGAAGAATCGATGCGTTTTTTAGCTTTAACCATTCATACAGAAGGTTTGGACCAAATACCTGAAGGACGATACACCTTTGCCGGGACTCATCCTCTTGGTGGAATTGACGGCTTAAGTACAGGTTTTGCAATTCATAACCGCTTTCCGGAACAGAGCGTCAAATTCCTTTCCAACGATCTCTTGTCAAGTCTAAATAATCTGATGCCATTGTTTATTCCAGTAAACAAGGTTGGTTCACAATCACAACAGCGCTCACTTCCGGAAAGGCTGAATGAAGCATACCAATCTGAAAGGCAAATGGTTATTTTCCCTGCAGGAATATGTTCAAGACGCGTTAAAGGAAAAATCACAGAAATGCGTTGGACCAAATCTTTCATCACAAAATCCATTGAAACCCAACGAGACGTCGTTCCTGTTTATTTTAAAGGACGCAATTCCAACTTTTTCTACAATTTTGCCAACTTGCGTACATTTCTTGGCATAAAGACCAACTTTGAGATGCTTTATTTGGCAGATGAGATGTTCAAACAACGCGGTAGTACGTTTCATATTATTTTTGGCAAACCCATTCCTTATACCACCTTCAACAGCAGCCGCACGAACCAACAATGGGCAAACTGGGTTAGGGAACAATCGCTCCTTCTTGCAAAAAAGCATTAAACAATGGAAAAAATTATTGACCCCATCTCCAAAGATTTACTTAGAGCAGAGCTAACTAAAGAAAAGCTTCTGAGAACCACCAATAAGGCAAATAACGAGCTTTATGTCATCACCCACCAAAATGCGCCCAACACCATGCTTGAAATCGGGCGTCTGCGGGAAGAGGCGTATCGTTTTTCCGGCGGAGGTACAGGTAAGTCTACAGACATTGATACTTATGACACCATGGAAAACCCATACAAACAACTGATTGTGTGGAATCCTGAAAAAGAAGAGATTATGGGTGGTTACAGGTACATCTACGGAAAGGATGTCAGGAGATTTGAGAACGGAAGACCCATGCTGTCTTCTTCACATCTTTTCGATTACTCAGATATTTTTATGGAAGATTTCCTTCCATACACCATTGAACTTGGGCGTTCTTTTGTAACTGTGGGATATCAATCTTCACTGGCAGGTTCCAAAGCTTTATTTATAATGGATAACCTTTGGGACGGACTTGGAGCTCTGATTGTGTTGTATCCCGATTTGAAGTATTTCTTTGGCAAGGTTACCATGTACCCCAACTTCGGCGAAGAAGGTCGAAACATGATTTTATATTTCTTACATAAACATTTTCCGGATCCTGAGCGCATCGTATATCCCAGCCATCCGCTAAAAACCAACATGAACCTGTCAGCATTGAGCAAGCTCTTTTCCGGTGGAGACTTCAAGTCAAACTACAAGATTCTTAATACCCATGTCAGACAATTGAGCCGAAACATACCTCCATTGGTAAATGCTTATATGAATCTCTCACCAACCATGAGGGTCTTTGGAACTTGCATCAATGACGAGTTTGGGGATGTCGAAGAAACAGGCATCATGATCAATGTCGGTGAAATCTTCGAGGACAAGCGTAACAGGCACATTGCCACTTACATAGACCAACTCAAAGTCAAGGGTATCAGATTTGATTGAATCTGATATAAAATTTGTACTTTTACGGTCAAATTCAAAGATTATGACCAAAGAATTTAAGCGGACCACCGTTACGGCAGCATTACCTTATGCCAACGGTCCCGTACATATAGGACATCTTGCCGGCGTATATGTTCCTGCCGACATTTAC
>JALNXZ010000093.1 GCA_023230125.1 Bacteroidales bacterium
ACTACCAATTCAAATCGTCACGCACGAAAAAGGCTCGCAACTAATAGATAATCAATGATTTCAAAGAACGATTTTTAATTTTTAATGGACACTAATGATTTACTTTATTATTTTATTCACTCTTATTCTGGTCAATTCAGCATTTATTATCTGCATAATTGGTCAGTTTCAACCCTTGATTCGCATTAATATTATAAAATCGATTATGTATAAAAATCTAACATTTGTATTAATTATTCTTTTGTGTTCTTGTAAACCACAAAAAGCACAGTTGAAATTTCTGAATGACACTTACGATTTTGGTAAAATTAAAACGGACAGTATTTATTATGGTTATACTATAATAAAAAATACAGGAAACGACACCTTAAAAATTAAGAGTGTGGGTGCTGATTGTTCGTGTACTAATGTTTTCACAACAAAACGAAATATCTTGCCTGAGGATACTTGTTTGTTGACATTTTCATATAAAACATATAATAAAATAGGAAAACAAGAGAATTATGTGAATATAATTACAAATACAGACTCTGTGGTTTATTTATTGCAGATTAATTCATTTGTACAATAAATGAGTTAAAGGTAATGTGAAAAAAATAGTTGATGAAAATAGCAAAATAAGTCATTAAATTGCAGTTGGAGCCGAAGATGAAGTGAGCTCTGTTGGAGAGCAACTCACCAACAATAGGTTCTGAACATACAGTGTGATAAAAGAGGGTTTCGGCTCTCCTTTTTTCATTACTGGTGTTCGTCTATGGCTTAAAAAAACTCATTTTAATATCAGAAAGAAATGGATCATGCCACTTGCTAATTGGGGCAAAACGGCTCAACAGTTGGCGATAATTTACCCTGATCGGTTCAATTTGTTTGAATAATAGTGCATATCAGTGAATTAACTATGTTTTGAACGAACTATTGAACAGTTAATAATCAGTGGGTTTTAATTACCCACGCATGTATCCTCACATATCATGTTGGCGGTATAAAATATGATCGGAAACTTACTCGGAAAATACCTTGGCGCTGCGCCAAAATCTTCATATTGGCTGATTCGCACAGAATATGCACCCACAGAATATATGGTTGAAACTGATTTTTGGACTTCGGGTATTGAGTTTGCTGATAGTGTAGGTATTGATGTGGTTAACTCATCACTTGTTTACACCGAATTTGATGATTTGAGTATGAATTTTACCTACAAAGATATGAATGGAAAGGTTTCGCGTGCAAGTCGTGCTGCCAGTTTGGCAGCTAAAAAAGGTATAATTGTGTGTAACAGTGTTGGTAACTATGGAAGTTCGTTGTGGCAATATTTAGGTTCTCCTGCTGATGCTGATGGAATTATTACAGTTGGAGCAGTTATCTCAACTGGAAGTCCGAGTATTCTCTCTTCGTATGGACCAAGCTCTGAGGGACGAGTTAAACCTGAAATTTGCGCTTTAGGAATCTCAACAGCCTTTGTAGATAAAAATGGTTCTGTTAATGGTACATCCTACGCTTCACCGGTTATTACTGGCACTGTAGCCTGCTTGATTCAGGCTTTAAAAGAAACAAAATCTTATTTTGATGTCGAATCGATCCGTACTTTGCTTATGCAAAGTAGTAGTGCGTACCATAATCCAACAGATCAATTAGGTTATGATATTCCTGACTTTGATAAAGTACTTAGATATTTGAATTTTTACGACTCAAAGAAGGTTGAACCTTCAAACTTTGAACCGAACTATGATGCCCATGATAAAACCATTCATATTGTTTTGTTCAACAATTCAAAAACAACTGAAAAGATTATTCGTATCTACTCAATTACAGGTTGCAAAATGCTTGAAAAAACTATAACTGGAACAATTTCCATTCTGCCCGTAAATAAGTTTCCAGCCGGGGTTTATTTGGTTTCTATTTACGACAATGGAAAAATGGAGTCAAAGAAAATAGTTGTGCGGTAAATATCTACATAAGTAATAAACAACAATTGTTGTCGTATTTACAAATTGAAGAATTCGCTATATAACAACGACTTATGCCAGAAAGTTAAAATATAAATATGATATTATTCGGATTACTACTTAATATGCAGAGAACTATAATCTTATTTCTATTTATTCTATTTGCTTCAAGCATATTTGTTATTTCCAGTCATTTTGCCAATCCTCCTGCACCTGCACTCTATATTGCTGCCGGAGGTTGTTGCGTATTGGCTTTTTTGGCAATAGTGCAAAGGTATAAACAACAAACATTCAGCTTATCAGTAACAGAAGTTTTATTGGGTGGCTTCTTTTTGTTTTCAATTGTATATGGAGAATATAATGGAAGTCTGAATCTGGAATGGATCATCATGGGGGTGTCATTATTTCTGTTCTATATGTTTTTAAAAAGAACACAAGTAACAATAGCGTGGCTGTTTGCCGGGCTTGTGTTTATTGGCATTGCCCAAGCTATATATGGTTTAGGGCAATACGTGCATTGGTTTAGGAATATGGCCGCCTCGGGCTTTCGCATGAGTGGTAGTTTTGATAATCCGGCTGGTTTTGCAGCTACATTATCGGTTTGTTTTCCGTTTGCATTGTTTTTACTGCATAAAAAGGAGATTTATTGGAAAATACCTGGAAGCTTGGCGATAGTGCTGTTTATAGTGGCGGTTGTTTTATCTCAGTCGCGCGCCGGAATCATTACTATTATTGCAATAAGTGGAATATGGACAGTAAAGGCATTAAATCTAAAATGGTTGAACAGTTGGGGAATTCGAACAAAAATATTGTGCAGTGCCACACTTATTATTCTGATACTATCAGGATTATATTTCATGAAAAAAGACTCTGCTAATGGCAGATTGTTGATTTGGCAATGCTCCGCCCACATGATTGCAGATAAACCATTATTCGGTCATGGCATTGGCGGTTTTCAGCGGGAGTATATGCTTTATCAGGCCAATTTTTTCAGGAATCATCCGGAAAGCTCTTTTTCCATGCTTGCGGATATTGTCAAACATCCGTTTAATGAATTTCTGTTGCTGCTGGTGGAGCAAGGATTGGTGGGTGGCTTACTACTTGGGCTTTTTATTTATATGCTAATTCGGGAATACCGGAAGAATAAGAAACAAGAGACATTCTACACGATGCTCTGCCTTATTGGAATTGGTGTGTTTGCTTGTTTTTCTTATCCGCTGGGTTATCCATTTGTCAGGCTCATGGCGGTTTTCTGCGCAGCATTTATCATGCAAGCTGAAACAAGAAGGTGGAAAATACCAAAAGGGCTTTTCTCAATTATAAAGCCGACAGTATTGGTAGTTTCTGTTGCCTTATTAGTTCTTACGTGCAACATGTTCTACAATGAGTATCGTTGGAATGTAATTGCTCAGCGTTCGTTGGCAGGAGAAACTAAGGCTGTAATGCCTGATTATGCGAGGTTATATAAAACCATGAATCGGAATGGCTTATTTCTTTATAACTATGCTGCAGAATTAAATTTTATTGACGAGAATAAAACAAGCAATCATTACTTCGAGGAAGCTTCGCACTACATGAATGATATTGATATTCAATTACAAATGGCTGATAATTATCAAAAAATGAAGCAATATAAAAAAGCTGAGAAATGCCTTTTGGAAGCTCATTATATGATTCCAAACCGATTCATCCCTCTATATCGATTAGCAAAATTATATGAAGAAACCAATCAGCGTGAACATGTAAAATCAATGGCTACAATTATACTTAATAAACCAATAAAAATTATGTCACCCGAAATACTGACAATACAAATGGAAATGAAAGAATTGATAAATAAGATTTAAAAATCATAGTTTTTTTATTGCATTCAACATGAAAATATGATTTTAAAAAGAACATGTATCGGAGGATTCACAAATAACGATTTGTAACTAATATACGCCCTGTATGAAAACTGAAAAAAAATATTGTAATATGAATAAGAAATTATTTCTATTTGTATTTTTTGCACTAATAAATTTATTGTTATGTGTTTCTGGACAAAACTCAAAATTGCAAAATGCCATTTTATTAGCCGGTAAAAATAAATCAGAAATGCTAAGAAGCTGTTTTGAATTTATTGAATAAGTTTTTTAAGCATGATTTGGCAGAATGTCATTTGCAACATTGCTTCAGCGGATTCGGTCTTGTATTCATAATCCGTGGTCATCCTTCTGTAGTTTTCAATCCATGAGAAAGTCCGTTCAACAATCCAGCGGAGTGGAAGTACATGAAACTTTTTTGATGATTCTTCAGGCCGAAGTACTACAGATAATTCCCAGCCATAATCTTTCACTATATCAGCCAATTTGCCTCTATATCCGCCATCAGCTATGATTTTTTTCAGCCTTGGGAATTCATATTGAATAAGCTTAATCGTATCAACCGCACCCACACTGTCGTGAATATTAGCGGCATGCACCCTTGCCGCCATTGGCAGTCCGAGCGAGTCAACTATGATATGTTCCTTTCTTCCTTTCACTTTCTTGCCACCATCTATGCCATATTCTGCACTGTCAATATGATGAGAGGTTCTCACGCTTCTGGAATCTATAATCCCTATACTGGGACTGGGATTCCTGCCTTTCGCCTTTCTGACTGCTTGGCGAAGATGGTGCATCAGTTCTTCAAAGACTCCTTCTAACTTCCATTTGCGGAAATAGAAGTACACCGTTTGCCAAGGACCGAAATTTTTTAGAAGCATTCGCCACTGACAACCGGTTTTTGTTAAGTACATCATAGCGTTTATCATCTCTCGTAAAGAATGTTTTCGCTTTCTCTCTTTGGTTTCTAGCACATTCTTTATTACTTTTCACTGTTTATCAGTAAGGTTGGTTGGGTAATCATTCATAACTTTTAGTGTTGGTAACCATAAAGTTACGAAAAAGAAACCAGTCAACCTACAGATATTCAATATATTATATCATTTTTTTTTGTAATTCAAACTATAATGTCTGCCCAATATCGGTTCTTCGTCAACTTTGGTGCAGACCGATTTACCCCTATAATTGTCAAGAAATATGACTTAATACATTGATTATTAGCAAGATAAATTAGCAGCTTCGAAATATTCTTAGTAACTTAAAGTGCTGAATATAAGTACTTTAAATATGTTCGAAACTGCTAACAAGAACAAAGTTACCAATACTTTTCTTAATGATAAAATCCTTCGAGGGCTGACCGGATTTAAAAATCTTAGATTCATAGAGGGACATATTCATAACGATACTGTTGATGTAAAAGCAAGAATATCGAGGTCATATGCAAGATGCCCTGTATGCAATAAGAAAAGTCATTCCGTACATTCAACGTATGAACGCTATCTATTAGATCTTCCAATTCATGGGAAGCGGATGAACATTACACTTTTGTCAAGAAAGTTCAGATGCCGAAATCCTGAGTGCAACCAAACGATATTTACTGAGCAACCAGCAGAACTGACAGAGCGATATTCCAGGAAAACTATTGCTGCAAAATCAAAGTTGCAAACAGTCTTGGTTGAGATGTCTGCGAGGAAAGGAGCCTTAATCGTCACATCAATGGGTATGATTCAAAGCGCATCCACGTGCCTTAGGGTTGTCAAAGCGATTGAGGTCAAGGTTAACAAGGACATGGTCAAGCATATATGCATAGATGATTTCGCATATAGAAAAGGCATCAAGTATGGCACTATCGTCATTGATTCTGACACAAGAAAAACGATAGAACTAATAAACAGCAGAGATACGGATATCGTTGCCAAAGCTTTAAAAGCATATCCAAATGTCCAGACCGTTTCCCGTGACAGGTCTTCTGCATATGCGAATGCCATTAAACAAGGGATACCAAAAGCGGCTCAAATCGCGGACAAGTTCCATCTTGTCAAGAATTGTGGCGAACACATGGAGGAACAACTAAAGAAATCATTTAATCAAATAAAGGATGAGCTTTCTAAGCTCACAATCAATCCACTTCCTCCTCCTGGTGCCTCCTCATACCCAACGATTGAGGACCCAAAACCTGTGCAATTTTCAACGAGACAACCTTCGGACAAGAAGAGATATCTGTTTGAGCAGGTACATAAGCTAAAAGAAGAAAAATACTCCGAACTTGAGATCGTCAGATATCTTCATATATCAAGGTGCGCAGTACGTACTTATCTTTCATGGAATGAACCTCAGGGCCATAAGATTACTTTCAGGAATGATTATTCACCGTTCTTGCCCATTGTCGAGAACGGCATCCGAAACAAAGCTCGAATCAGTGAAATATATCGGAATGCGGCATCTGCTGGTCTCGCTTGTTCTTATGTATCATTCCTTTATTGGATGAGAACTATATTTCCTGAATCACTAGTGTCCCGTTAAACATTTTCG
>JALNXZ010000094.1 GCA_023230125.1 Bacteroidales bacterium
CAAACGTGTCCTGGCTTTTTCAACCATTTCTCAGATAGCATACATGATAACCGCACTGGGCATTTCCGGTTATGGTGCTCATGAAGGTCTAGGATATATGGCTTCCATGTTCCATTTGTTTACACATGCATTTTTTAAAGCCTTGTTGTTCCTGGGTGCAGGTGCAGTGATTCACGCAGTTCATAGCAATGAAATGGATTCTATGGGAGGATTGAGAAAATATCTGCCGATTACGCATATCACATTTCTGATTGCTTGTTTGTCCATATCCGGTATTCCTCCTTTCTCCGGCTTTTTCAGTAAGGATGAAATTCTGGTGGCTGCGCTCGAAAACAATCAGATCGTATTCTGGTGCTTGTATTTCTGCGCCGGCTTGACCGCTTTTTATATGTTCAGACTTTATTATCGGATATTCTGGGGAGAAAACGATAAGGTTTATCAGCATACTCCGCATGAAGCTCCTGCATCGATGACTATTCCTTTGATCATCCTTGCGGCATTGACCTGCGTGGTAGGTTTTATCCCATTCTCTGAATTCGTTTCTACAGACAATACTGTTTTCCATACACATATTGAATGGTCAATCGCTTCTTTGAGTATTTTAGTTGCTGTAATCGGTATCGTAATTGCCACATTGATGTATCGCAAGAAGAATGATTCTTCTGATAGGGTTGCAGCAAGTATCAAAGGCTTTTACAAAGCAGCATATCATAAATTCTATTTTGATGAGATATGGATATTTGTAACCAAGAAGATCATTTTCAATTGTATCTCACAACCTATTGCATGGTTTGACCGTCATGTAGTTGATGGTTTCATGAACTTACAGTCGACCATGACCAATTACCTTTCCAGAAAAATTAAGTTTGCTCAGTCAGGAGAAATTCAGGATTATGCCTGGGCTTTTATTATGGGTACAGTGGTAATCATATCACTTCTGGTTTTTATTTAATATGACTTATAATTGCTAAATAATACAGAATATGGATTTCCTTTCATTCTTTGTACTTGTTCCTCTACTGATGCTGGTTTGCTTCCTGCCATGTAAAAACATCCGCCAGATTCGGGCGGTAGCTGTTGTTGGCTCTTCCATTCTTCTAGGATTGTCTGTTGCATTGGTTTTTATGTTTATTGGAGAAAGAACTGCCGGTAATACAGCAGAGATGTTGTTCATTTTTGATCGACTTTGGTTTCCGTCATTAAATATTCATTACTCCGTAGGTGTTGATGGTATTTCGGTCGTTATGTTGCTGCTTTCCTCTGTCATTGTGTTTACAGGAGTATTTGCTTCGTGGAATCAGAAACCTCTTACCAAAGAATTTTTCATGTGGCTTATTCTACTGGCTACCGGTGTTTTCGGATTTTTTATTTCAGTAGACTTATTCACCATGTTGCTTTTCTATGAGGTGGCATTAATTCCGATGTATCTGCTTATTGGAGTATGGGGGACTGGCAAGAAGGAATATTCTGCGATGAAACTGACTTTGATGTTAATGGGTGGATCTGCCCTCATGATGGTGGGTATCTTCGGCATTTATTTCAATTCAGCCGGCGATGTTGGCATGTACACTTTTAATCTTCAGGAAATTGCACAAAATGGAATTCCAATCGAAGCTCAACGTATTTTCTTCCCGCTGACTTTTATCGGTTTTGGTGTCCTCGGTGCTATGTTTCCTTTCCATACATGGTCTCCTGATGGTCATGCCTCAGCCCCGACAGCTGTATCTATGTTGCATGCCGGTGTATTGATGAAACTTGGAGGTTACGGATGTTTCCGTGTCGCTATTTCTTTGATGCCTGAGGCTGCACATGAACAGGCGTGGTTCTTTTTGATCCTGACCGGTATCAGTGTCGTTTACGGTGCTTTTGGAGCTTGCGCGCAAAAGGACCTGAAATACATCAATGCTTATTCTTCTGTGAGCCACTGCGGCCTTGTACTCTTTGCCATTCTGATGTTGAATGAGACCGCAATGACGGGTGCAATTATGCAGATGCTTTCTCACGGTTTGATGACGGCACTCTTCTTTGCTTTAATCGGCATGATTTACGGAAGGACTCATACCCGCGATATTCGTGAAATGGGAGGCTTGATGCGCATCATACCTTTCCTTTCTGTGTCTTATGTGATTGCCGGTTTGGCTTCATTGGGATTGCCTGGATTTAGCGGTTTCGTTTCTGAGATGATGATTTTTGTCGGATCTTTCCAACATACCGATATGTTCCATCGTGCATTTACCATTGTCGCCTGTTCATCCATCGTCATTACTGCGGTCTATATTTTGCGTGTTGTTGGTAAGATACTTTTCGGTGGTGTACAGAATGAACACCATAAAACACTGACCGATGCTACTTGGTTTGAAAAGATTGCTGTCGTTACGTTGATTGTTTGTATTACAGGAATCGGTTTTTTCCCGAGTTTTGTATCTGACATCATCAAGGACAGTCTGACTATAATGACAAATTGGTAATTACTGATTCGTAAAGATTAATCGAAAACTATACTATATATAATGGATTTAAGCAATTATTTATTGATGAAACAAGAAATGTCACTCATGGTGGTATTTCTCATTCTGATTGTTTATGACTTGTTCGCTTCGGATAATTTGAAAAAATATTTTCAACCGGTGGCTTGTCTGCTTTTCTTGATACATACCATTTATGGTTTTTTCCCTCAGGCTACAGGTACTTCTTTTGCCGGAATGTACGTTTGTAGTGGGGCTGTAATTTCCATGAAAAACATATTGAATGTTGGTGTCCTGCTTGTTTTGCTCCAGTCTAATGGTTGGTTGTCAAAAGAAGATACCAGTTTCAAACGTGGTGAATTTTTTATGCTGACACTTCTAACATTGTTTGGAATGTATCTGATGATTTCATCCGGTAACTTCATTCTGTTCTATATCGGTTTAGAAACGGCGTCATTGCCTATGGCTGCGCTCGCTGCTTTTGACAAGTATAAGAAAAATTCCGCTGAAGCTGGTGCCAAATACATATTTAACGCAGTGTTCTCTTCTGCCTGCTTGCTATTTGGACTTTCCTTTCTGTATGGTGCCTGTGGCACTTTTTACTTTGATGATTTGGCAAATTGTGTGTATTCTACACCTCTATTGGTGATGTCTCTGGTCTTTATTTCAGTCGGGTTGTTCTTCAAGATTTCACTCGTGCCTTTCCACTTCTGGACGGCTGATGTTTATCAGGGTGCTCCGACGAATGTTACCGCTTATCTTTCAACGATTTCCAAAGGGGCTGCAGTGTTTGCATTGATGACCATCTTATATAAAGTGTTTGGAACTATGTTTGACGAATGGGGGAAAATGCTTTGGTGGATAGTATTGATTAGCATTACAGTAGGAAACTTATTTGCTATGAGACAGACGGATTTGAAGCGTTTTCTGGCTTTTTCTTCAGTTTCACAGGCCGGTTATATTGCTTTGGCTGTTTTGGCTTACTCTCCTGAGGGACTGTCTTCCATGATGTTTTATGTCCTCGTTTACATTTTCTCCAATATGGCAGCTTTCGGTGTTATCAACACCATTGAAACGAAAACTGGCAAGGTGGAAATGTCGGATTACAATGGTTTGTACAAGACCAATCCAAAATTGGCACTTGCCATGATGATTGCTCTTTTCTCCTTAGGTGGTATTCCTCCTTTGGCCGGTTTCTTCAGCAAGTTCTTCGTCTTTACTGCAGCCGCTGCAAAAGGTGAATATCTCTTGGTTTTGCTTGCTTTATTGAACACCATCATATCCTTATATTATTACCTGTTGGTGGTAAGGGCTATGTTTATCAATCCGAACGAAACTCCGATTGAAAATTTCAAGAGTGACGGATATATGAAAATCTCACTGGTATTCTGTATGGTCGGTCTGATTGTTGTGGGATTGGTAAGTGGCTTTTTTGAGCATTTGAGCTCAGTTAATTTTTGAGTTTAATAATTTGGGCCTGATATGGACAGGTTTATAAGATAAAAAATAGAGCATCTCAAATATGATTTTTGAGATGCTCTATTTCTTATTTTTTGTTTCGTCTGGAAAAATCGTTACAAAAACGGAACAATCGATTCCAGTTGATTTCCTCTGGATCCCTTGATTAGAATGGTATAACCTTGTAATGGCTGCTCTTTTAGATAATCCGTAAAAGATTCCGCATTTTCAAAGATGGGGTAATCGCTGTAAGCCAGGTAAAATTCGGGGCCAATTAAAAAGACACGGTCAAAATTGCTTTCGGCTATTTTAAAAGCAAGTTTTCTGTGCTCTTCTTCACTTTGAGAGCCTAGTTCTTTCATGCTGCCCAGTATGACTGCTTTTTGGGATGCATCATATTGCTGGAAGTTTTTGAGGGCGGCAGCCATACTGGTCGGATTGGCATTATAAGCATCAATGATTACTGTATTTTGCTCGGTTTGTTTGAGCTGCGAGCGGTTGTTACTTGGAATATACTCTTCCAATGCTTGACGTATCAAGTCATTCTCGACGTTGAATTCAAGTCCCACACAGATGGCAGCCACTGCGTTTTCCAGATTGTAGGATCCAATCAGGTTGGTTTGGGCTTCATTGGGAGTATCACTGTAGTTTGTATACCAACGTAGTTTAAGAAAAGGAGAGCAGGAAAGTACTTCTCCCCACAGTTCATATCCTGGCTGTGTGGCGTATTTGATATGATAAAGCCCTTTGGCGATGCTCCTTAGATAGGGGTTTTCCATATTAATGAAAATTTTTCCACCTTTGGCTCTCAGATAATCATATAATTCTCCTTTGGTCTTGATGACACCTTCGAAAGAACCGAACCCTTCCAGATGTGCTTTTCCTACATTGGTGATCAAGCCGTAATCAGGATCGACAATTTGTACGAGTTCCTTGATTTCTCCGGGATGGTTGGCACCCATTTCAATGACGGCAATGTCATGAGTGGCATTTAAGCGAAGCAAGGTCAGAGGAACTCCGATATGGTTGTTTAAATTCCCTTGGGTATAGAGGACCTTATATTTCTTGCTCAGAATAGAGGCCATCAGTTCCTTGGTGGTCGTCTTACCGTTGGTGCCGGTGATGCCGATAACGGGGATCTTGCATTGATACCTGTGGTATGAAGCAAGAGCCTGTAAGGTCTTCAAGCAATTATCCACCAATAATATCCGTTCATCTGTTACTGCATCAGGTTCATCAACAATTGCATAACTGCAGCCCAAATCCAATGCTTGTTTGGCAAATCGGTTTCCATTGAAGTTCTCACCTTTTAAGGCAATGAAAATGGATTTTTCCGGACAGTTGCGACTATCTGTTGTTACAACTGGGTGTGCCCGGTAAAGCGAATATAAGAATTCAATTGTCATCATTTTTCGCAGTATTTGGATATATTATCGGAAACCTTTTCATTCACAGCAAAAATACATAATAATGTGCAAATGTGCAGAGGTGATGGTAAGCAATTTTTTCTGATGCCAAAATTCCAACTAAAAACCTTCAATCATTTTTATTTTTGCGTACATTTGTGTTTGAAGCCATATGGTACGCTACAATATCAATTAATAGATTATGCAGTTTCTGGGTAAGTCCTATTCCATAAATATTCACGGCCGACTCATGGATCTTAGTATTCCAAAAGTAATGGGAGTTCTTAATGTGACGCCGGATTCTTTCTTTTCAAGTAGTCGTTATATGTCTGAAGAAGGAATATTGTATAGGGTAGGACAAATCATTGATGAAGGAGCTGATATACTTGATGTCGGTGCATGTTCAACAAAACCAGGTATTGAACTGGTATCAGAAGAGGAAGAATTGATTCGTTTGCGCATGGCATTGCATCTGATTCGCAAACGCTGGCCTGATTTCCCCATATCCGTAGATACTTTTCGTGCCAGGGTGTCAAAGGTTGTTGTAGAGGAATATGATATTGACATTATCAATGATATTTCCGGCGGAAACATGGATCCTGATATGTTTAAGACGGTGGCAGACCTGCATGTCCCATATATTCTAATGCATATGCAAGGAGCAGCACCAGCGGATATGCAATTGAATCCGCATTATGAAGACATGATGTCTGAAGTTTTTCAGTATTTGGCCAAACGAGTAGAAATGTTGCGTAACATCGGCGTCAATGACATTATTCTGGATCCTGGTTTTGGCTTTGGGAAGACGGTCGAAAATAATTATGAAATGCTTCGTCGGCTGAATGAATTTGAGGTATTTGATTTACCGCTACTTGTTGGTATTTCGAGAAAATCGATGATATATAAAT
>JALNXZ010000096.1 GCA_023230125.1 Bacteroidales bacterium
TGACCGGTAGTCGAGATAAATGACAGACGCTTAACCGGATTTTCCGGAAAAGTACAGAACCCGGCTTACAGGCTCACTGTTTTTAAAAAACCTAACATGAGGGAAAATCCATGAAAAAATCAAAGACTTCTTTGGGTAAAAGAATTTCAGACCTTTGGATTTTTGTGTCTAGAGATATCTGGCGGGTTCCTAAACATGAAGTCAAAGGACTTAAAAACAGGTTTCTAAACCTCATAAGGACTTTGATTTTAGCCACTAAAGGCTTTATTTCAGACAAGCTGACGACTCGTGCTTCAGCTTTAACTTACACATCCCTACTGGCCGTGGTGCCTATTGCCACCATTACCATTGGCATCGCTCGGGGTTTTGGTTTTCAGAAAGTCATAGAATCATATCTGACCCATTTGCTCCCGGGACAGACTGAAGCTTTAAATCTTTTATTCAAATTCGTACAATCTTTTCTGGAGGTCACCCAAAACGGAGTTGTTGTTGGTATTGGTTTCGTATTATTGATTATCTCCGTCTGGAGCATCCTGCAATCTATCGATGGAGCTATTAATGACGTTTTTCAGATCAAAAAGGCCAGAAGCATATCAAGTATGCTGACCGATTATCTTGCCACCATGTTCCTGATTCCAGTTCTTTTAATCTTATCCAGTGGCTTTTCTGTATTCATGAAAACAGCCATCGCCCAAAACGAGATACTATCAGTCTTAAGTCCAGTGGTGAACATTTTGATGACCTTCATACCCTACTTCATTTGTTGGCTTGGCTTTACACTGCTTTATATACTGATTCCAAGAACCAAGGTCAAATTTGGCAACGCACTTTTGGCAGGTTTCATCGCGGGTTTCGCTTTCCAGGCTTTTCAATATATGTATATTAGCGGACAAATTTGGGTAAACCGTTATAACGCCATTTACGGTAGTTTCGCAGCCATCCCTTTATTCCTTCTTTGGCTACAGCTTTCCTGGACAATCGTTCTTCTGGGTACAGAAGTGGCTTTTGCAGCACAAAATGTCCAAAACTTCTATTTTGAAAAGGAAACCAAGAATGTCAGCGACCGATACCATTATTTCATCAGCATTCTGATTATGAACATTCTATGTAAAAGATTCGAAAAAGAGGAAGGTCCGATGACTGCCAATGAAATATCCTCTCAATACGAAATCCCGATACGTCTTACAAACCATACAATCAGGCGGCTTGTTGAACTACATTTGATTTCCGAAACATACAGCATCAATGATAAAGATGTCTCCGCTTTTCAGCCTGCAGTTGATATCAACAAACTAACGATAGGCTTTCTCTTTAAAAAAATGTTTGAGCATGGAAGTGAAGATTTCAAGCTGGATACGGATATTCTTTACAAACCGCACTGGGAGGCATTATGTAATCTTGAACAGACCATTGAACTTAAAGGCTTGGATTGCCTCATCAAGGATCTATAATATTTATGATTTTTTCTCTTCATGGAAAGAGGTAGACTTCCTTCCTGTAAAAAATTCCGGATACTTGACAGCGTAATACAACAATGTCAAAGAACATATCACCAATAAAACGCTAAAAACAGCAAGGCTATTATCATTGGTCAACAGGGTGGTTATAGAAAACAATCCGGTTCCTATCAATACAAAAATAAAAATGACGAAATTTAGATAGCCAATCATGTCGCCCAATTTGCGACCTAAATTTGCGTTTTGAACCAAAGCCATGCATGGTACTTCAAAAATGCCCCCCATAAAAGCCAGGAGAAACACTAAAAAAGCACAAAGATAAATTGGGGGGTTGAAAAAGATGATGGCTGTCAGGCTAAGAATCATACCTAGCAAACCAATGGGTATCATTTCAGGCCGTACTTCCTTTTTTGCCAAAACTCCCGCAACTGTACAGCCTAATGCTATACCTACGGCAGCACAGCACATCACCAAGCCTGCCACCGTATTGCTGGTACCCAGTGTTTTTACACAATGAATTACCATATTCATCTGAATCACACCGCCAACCAGCCAAAAAATGGCGGCACCAAAAACAGCACTGTTGATATACTTATGTTTGCAGGCATACCGATAGGAATCTACCAAAAACCGGATTGGATTGATGGTACCAAGATTATCTTTTTCCTCCGGCAATTCTACAGCCTTAATTTGTCGGCTGGACAAATAGCCTAAGATAGCCAGACCGATGAAAAGAGCCAATATTGCCCATAAACGGTAATGGTCTGAAAGATAAGAAGCAGCAACCGTCCCGATGAGTATACCCAGAAAAGCCATCGTTTCAAACACGCCACTACCGAATGAAACCCCCTTCTGTCCTTCAATATCACGGATCAATCCGTATTTGGAAGGAGAATAGATACAACTGAGAATGCCCATCATCAAGACACAAAAAATGGCAAGCCACACCCACATAAAATAAAAAGCAACGCACGCAAGCGAAAGAATGGCTATTTCCAATAGTTTACAGAAACGCAAGACACGTTGTTTGGAATACTTCATGGCAAAACGGCCTGCCAATGGGGATAAAAAAAGATATGGCAACACCAATGCCGCTGCGACAATAGATATGAGCTGTGATTGTGAAAGCCAGGATGGCAAACACCATGTAATCGAAATAAAAATGATACAATGTTTTAGAAAGTTATCATTAAGGACTCCCAAAAAGTTGGTGGCATAAAGAGCTGTCCAGTTTTTTTGTATGCGATTCATCGGTAGGAGGATTTTGATTGACAAAGATAAGAAAACAAAAAAACCTTCAACTGTTGTCGAAGGTTTTTTGGGTGGGAGACGGGGCTCGAACCCGCGACCTATGGAACCACAATCCATCGCTCTAACCAGCTGAGCTACAACCACCATTTTAATGCGGTGCAAAAGTAGCATTTTAAAGTATTTCCTGCAAGTAGGAAATATACTTTTTTACAAAAAAAGGCCTACATACTTTAGTCTGCATTTTTAAGAAAACGCCACAATTCATTAAATCACAATATATTAAATCAAACGTACAGGAAGGAATGGCCTTTATATTGAAAATCACAGGGGTCTAGCAATGACGATACCGGTGTATTTGTCGATGGCAGAGAGATAATCTTTCAGGGATTGGGTGCTGATGATTACTTTTTTGAAAGAAAAAGACGCATGCAATAAATTGACGGTATCGTGATGACAATATGCAAAACCAAGGTGAGAAAAATCCAAGCCTTTTATGGATGTGGTGATGGCGATTATGTCACCGTTATGGATATCGGGGAATTTGCCGGTGAGGTTTTGTTTAGGAATATAGTGGAGGTTTTTTTTACTCAGGAGAACTTCAATCTTGGATATTTCTTCGATGTTCGCCGGGTTGTTCTTCAGGGCCGGATAATACGGAGAATGGGTGGACATGAAGTTCAGGTTCAGGTTGAGGGTGTCAGAGGTACAACTTGGCAAGACCAGAGTAATAAAACCTTTGTGTTGATTGTCCTGAAGCCAGTCTGTGGTATAATGAAGCCTGGAAGGATAACCGATGATCATTCCATTCCTATAGCGGATAGACGTAAGAATGCGTTTATAGGTTTCAAAATCAGGCTTGGTTTCTTTCAGTACATTGTGAAGAGCAAGTACAGTCTCGACCAAAGTCGTGCAATCCAACTCCCGTAAATTGACCAGTAAACTTTCAGTGCCGGCAGTTTCAAGTGTAGAGGCGACATAAGGCTTCTCTAGGAAGAACTTGGCAATGGATATAATTCTATCTCCGGTTTCCTTTTCGTTGATATTTTCTTTGATTGCATAATCCAGAAAATCACAGAAAACCAAACTGTCGGCATTTTCCTGTGCATGCGTAAAAGTACATGAGCACACGAAAATGAGCCATAAAAAAACATTACGGAGACCCCTATCATTCAATAGGTATGGTTTCTCCGTAATGTTTTTATCAAATTTTGTCAATTAATCGGTTGTTATTCAACAGGAATATTTTTGTTTACATTCTTATGACCGACAAAGGCATAAAATAGCAAGAAAATCAAACCTGCCACAATGACCCAGTAGCTGCTGAGGTAGCCAAATGAGTCAGCTATAGCACCTTGAATAAGTGGAAGGATACCACCACCGCAAACCATTACCATAAAGACACCGGAAGCAATTTCTGTATATTTTCCCAATCCTTCAACTGCAAGGTTGAAAATACCACCCCACATAACGGAAGTGCAAAGTCCACATAAAATCAGAAACATAATACCAATTGGAACTTCAGCAAAACCAAATGAAATATTTGATTGGAATACAGGCATATTTACGGTGATTGCAACCGGCATAAAAATAGCTAACAGAATAAATACAAGTCCCAATAATGACACGAATGTCAACATCGCTTTACTGGAAACTTTTGCTCCGACAGAAGCTCCGACCAATCTGCCGATAAGCATCAAAAACCAATATGTTCCTACAATGGTACCTGCCATGGTCGGATCAATGCCAAGACCGCCGTCAATAGCTGTAGATGTCATAAATAAGTTTGCCATATTCGGAATACCGACTTCAATACCGACATATAAGAAAATCGCAATAATACCAAAAACAAAATGACGGAATGATAATGGGCTGTGTGCTGATTTTTCCTTTGATTTGGCTGCTTGATTCGGTTCAGGAATTCTGACCAAACTAAAAACAATAAACGCCAGAGCGAAAATACCCATAGCTAAAAATAATGCAGGAGTAGCATTATTAATAGATGCACTCGAAACATTTCCACCAATCAAATATCCTACTAATACTGGAACGATTGTAGCTCCAACAGAATTAAAGGTACCACCAAACTGGATTAATTGATTGCCCTTATTTCCACCTCCACCAAGAGTATTCAACATCGGATTGACAACGGTGTTCAACATACACATTGAAAATCCGGAAATAAATGCACCTGTCAAATAAACTGCAAAGCTTTCAACTTGTCCGGATAAGAAGGAAATGCCAACTCCAACAAAGCCAACTGCGATTGCTAATAAAGCTGTTTTTTTATAGCCGATCCTTTTAAGTAACAGTCCGGCAGGAAGTCCCATAAATGCATAAGCAATAAAGTTTGCAGCATTTCCTAATTGGGACATAAAGTTACTTGCGGCAAATTGATTTTTTACAATGACGCCCATAGGATTCTGTAGCCCTGTAACAAATGAAATCATAAAGAATAGGGCAAACATCATTGCAATAGGCAATGCATAATTTTTTGTTTGTTTGTTCATGTGATAAATTTTTTGTTTGAAAGTTTGTGTAATTGATTAATATTGATTTTTATAAGTCTATTTTTCCGAATTAAAAACAGGAGTAAAGATAATGTCTTTTTCAAAAATCTAATGTATTTCCTGATTTTTTCCTTTCAAATTTTCAATAGGAGTATTACTTTCATAATGAAGTATTTATACAATGTTTTATCATAAAAAATACGAAAGCTTTGTTGCCCCCGTATTTTTCATTTACACAAACTCATAGATAGTGTTGCATTTAATGACAGATGACTTCCCCAAAGGATGACATCAAATCGATAATCCATAAATTGCTTTGCTTCCGGCAAGGAGTGTATTTTTCATTAGGGATACTCTGGTCATCAAACCTACCCCACCTGGAACAGGTGTGATAAAGGAACATTTAGGAGCAACTTCATCAAAAGCCACATCTCCCATCAGTTTAAAGCCACTTTTCGTTTTATCAGAGGGGACACGTGTTGTCCCGACATCTATAACAACAACGCCATCTTTCACCATATCGGCTTTCAAGAATTCGGGTTTGCCAAGTGCACAAATGATAATATCAGCAGTGAGACATTGTGCCTTGATATCTTTAGAGAAACTGTGGACGACCGTCACTGTGGCATTGCCCGGATACCCTTTTTGCATCAACAAATTGGCTACAGGTTTACCGACAATATTACTGCGCCCTATTACGACAACATGTTTCCCAGCTGTTTCTATTTTATAACGCTTAATCAGCTCAAGAATGCCGTCCGGAGTGGCAGAAACAAAAGCAGGCAAGCCAAGACTGACACGACCGACATTGACAGGGTTAAAACCATCCACATCCTTGCGATAATCAATGGCTTCGATAATTTTCTGTTCGGAGATATGCTTCGGTAAAGGCAATTGGACGATAAAGCCATCCACATCCTTATTTTTATTGAGTTTTTCAACTTCAGCCAACAATGTTTCTTCAGTAACATCATTTTCAAAACGAATCAGTGTTGAGGTAAAGCCGCAATCTTCGCAATC
>JALNXZ010000095.1 GCA_023230125.1 Bacteroidales bacterium
CCAGTTCAGCCAAGGCACGGATGACATTTGCTGCGCGTTTCTGCATTTCAGGATTGGCACGCTGTACGGCATTCAATTCAATGCCGGAAGTATATT
This sequence comes from Bacteroidales bacterium, assembly GCA_023230125.1. Lineage (GTDB taxonomy): Bacteria > Bacteroidota > Bacteroidia > Bacteroidales > UBA1402 > UBA8389. Next base: position 97 of record JALNXZ010000095.1, read on the forward strand.
GACCGGTATCCACGGATGAGACTGCACCGCCACCCATACCGATCCGGTAGTTGTCACCGCCAAGCAGTACGACTTTTTGTCCTACCTGAGCTTCGCCCTTCAGTGCATCTGCCTTTTTTGCAAAACCGACACCGCCTGCCAGCATGATGACTTTATCATAAGCCAGTTTTTTTGCATTTTCTTCATGCTCGAAAGTCAGCAAAGAACCGCAGATAAGGGGCTGACCGAATTTATTACCAAAATCGCTGGCTCCGTTGGAAGCCTTGATCAGGATTTGTTCAGGCGTTTGGTACAACCAGGGGCGTTCCGGCATATCCTGTTCCCATTCGCGATCAGCTTCCGTGCGTGGGTAGGAAGTCATATAGACAGCTGTCCCCGCAATCGGCAACGAAGCCTTGCCTCCACCCAAACGGTCACGGATTTCACCACCTGTTCCGGTAGCTGCGCCGTTGAAAGGTTCAACTGTTGTCGGGAAATTGTGTGTTTCGGCCTTCAGGGAAATAACCGATTCAAAATCTTTTATCTCAAAAAAGTCGGGTTTATCCGAAGTTGCCGGAGCAAATTGTTCGATGACCGGACCTTCGTTGAAAGCGACATTGTCCTTGTATGCAGAAACCAATCGGTTGGGATTGATTTTTGAGGTTCTCTTGATCAATTCAAACAATGATGAAGGTTTTTCCTCACCGTCTATGATATAAACGCCCCCGAATATCTTATGCCGACAATGTTCAGAATTCACCTGTGAAAAGCCGAAAACCTCACTATCCGTGAGTTTTCGGCCGATTTTTTTTGAAACGCCATCAAGGTATTCAATTTCGTCTTCGCTGAGTGCCAAACCTTCCTGAAGGTTATATGTCGCAATATCCTCAATGGAAATAATGGGATCCGGTTGTTTGGAGATCGTAAATATTTCCTGATTCAAACTTTTATAGATACGCTGCAACATACTATCATGTTCAGCATCTTCCGAAGACACAGGGAAGAATTCTTCCATACGCAAAATTCCTTCCAAGCCAAGATTGACGGCGATTTCAACAGCATTGGTACTCCACGGAGTAATCATTTCACGACGTGGTCCAACAAAAATACCACCGATCATTTCATCTTTTACCGGCTTTGCTTCACTCAGGAGCCATTGCATTTTTTGAAGGCCGGCTTCGGATAAAGCATTGGAGACCTGCACGGCAATTACGCTTTTAGCCTGTGTTTGAAAGAATTGTATCATAGCTGTTTCGGGTTTTCTAATAGGTCGCAAAGTTAGGAAAAAATATGCGGAAGACATCTGTCATGCCCATGAATTTTCTAGCTTAACATAAAAAGTTCCTATCTTAAAAAAATAAAAAATCCCGAATAAAATAAATTGTTTTTTTAGGTTTTCAATCTTAAATTTAGTAAAATTGCACTCATATTAGAGGAATTTTTTTTAAAAATTAATTATGAAGAGTTTATCCATTCCGTTTTTACCAGAATTGAATGCACTTTCTGTTGGTAATGCTTCCGATTTTCTGGACGAAAATGGCTCCAGAATTTCCGTGGAAACGATTAACTGGCCTGAAGCTTTTGGGTACAAGCCGCTTACTACGGTTTGTCTCGGGTATAGCGACACCGCCATGTACTTATTATTTCAGGTTCACGGAAATTGTCTACGCGCAGTCAACACCCAAGACAATCAAGATGTATATCAAGACAGTTGCGTGGAATTTTTCGTCAAACAAGAAAACAGTGACTTTTACTACAACTTTGAGTTCAATTGCATTGGCGTCTGCAAAGCAGGCAAACACTTAGACAGAGACCAGGTAACCGATTTCACCAAGGATCAGTATCGCAAAATAGAACGTTGGGCAAGTATGGGTTCCAAAGGCTTTCATGAAATGAGCGGCCTGTTTTCGTGGGAACTATGCGTCAAAATTCCGTTTGAACTCATAGAAGTCGATCCGTTAGATCTTCCAGTTAAGCTATTGGGTAACTTTTACAAATGCGCAGATGCCACAGAGCAGCCTCATTTTGTATCATGGAGTCCCATCAAGGCAAAGAACCCGGATTTTCACCGGCCGGAATTTTTCGGTGAGATGCTTCTAATCAAATGATCTGAAGCAAATCAGTCTTCTACCCAAAGCAAATCAGAAAGGATATTGTCAGCGATGAAATATCCTTTTTTTTGTAATGTCAGGTGATTGTCACAGATAGCCAAAAAACCATTTTTCAGGCTTTTATCCGCATTTTCCAGACAATATTCTTGCATTTTCCGGCCAAAGAGTTTGAAAAGTTCGGTTAAATCAAGCCCCTTCACTGTTCTGAGACGGGTAATAATGAAATCATTGTATTTTGTCCCGGCATCCAGTCTCTCAGTTTCCCGGCAAGAATTCAAATCCTCTATCCCCTGAATGTATTTTTCAATAGAAGAAACATTCATCCGACGCACTTCGCCATTGTAAGAGTGTGCGGCAGGCCCAACACCCAGATAGGATTTTCCATTCCAATAAGAGGAATTGTGTTTCGATTCAAAACCTGATATTGAAAAATTTGAAAGTTCATATTGCATGAAATGCCTGGATCTAAGTTTTTCTATCAGTTTGAAATAACAAGCTTCCAGTATCTCATCCTCCGTTTGCACCAACAAGCCCTGCTCCCGTTTCTGATACAAGACACTACCCTCTTCCCAACTTAAAGCATATGATGAGATGTGTTTCACTGGCAATTTCACAGCCATTTCAATTGACTTTGCAAAACGCTCTATGGTCTGTCCAGGAAGTCCGTACATTAAATCCAGACTGATATTGTCAAATCCAAGCTTATGGCAATTCTCTATGGCTTCAGCAGCCTGAAATGCCGAATGCCGACGGTTTATGAGCTTCAACTCATCTTCCTGAAAACTTTGCACCCCAATGCTGATACGGTTAAAAGGGAAATTACGCAACATCCGGATGTAATCCGGTTTCAGGTCATCCGGATTAGCCTCCAATGTAACCTCTTCACAATGAGAGACATCATAATTCTCGCGGATGGTCTGAAATATATTTCCGAGATCCTCCTGATTGAGTAAGGAGGGCGTTCCTCCCCCAAAGTAGATGGTATACAAAGCCGGTCGTTCCGAACCAAGAAAAGATCTCTCAGTTTTTATCTCAAGCATCAATGCCTGCACCAATTCATTTTTGCGTTCAAGCTGAGGTATGGAAAAAAAATCACAATAGAAGCATTTGCTTTTGCAAAATGGGATATGAATATATAATCCTGAAAGGTCTATCATCAGTTCAAAATATAACTTGCTCCTTCACTGAAATCCTTCCATTCACTTTTTTAAGCCGCACCGCTTTCGTCACTGCATCGTGAAAAAAGAACAGAATCTGGCTATGTTCCACAGCTTCTTCAAGAATGGGAATCTTTTCATCGATCGATACAACGGCAGCATTATCCACCGCAGCGATGCAGAGTGGCATAATATGAGGTGTCATAGGGATAACATCTCCACAATACACCATTGTCCCCATCGGTGTATCAATATAAGAAAGGAGTTGATCGTCTGTATGTCCCTGCACAAGTTTTACACGAACACCTGAGAATAATTCACTGTTTACTTTTACCAAACGAAGTCTTCCTGCATCCTCAATGGCTTTGATGACTTCCGGTGCGAAAGAATCCGCTTCCCACAGCGAAGGATTTTTTGCCATCTCCCACTGTCTTTCGCTGGCCCAATAAACGGCATTGGGAAAAGTAGGCACAAGATGCCCGTTTTCATCGGGTACCGCAGTTCCTCCACAATGATCAAAATGTAGGTGGCTCAACACCACATCTGTAATATCTTTTGTCTGATAGCCCAATTTTTTCAATTCTTCAGCTGGAGTGCTCAAATCATGGAACCGATAGGAGGCAAAACCACTTACTTTTTTCATACCGACTCCGGTATCAAAGAGCACTTTTCGATTCCCCATGTCAACGAATAGTATCCGCATAGCTAAAGGGCAACGGTTCTCATTGTCTACCGGATACCTACTTGACCACACTTTTCGGGGAACAATGCCAAACATGGCACCCCCGTCCGTTGAAAAAAAACCGGTTTCGATAGAATGAATATTCATTTTTTAGCAGTACTTTTGTACAACAAAACTATAAAAAATTTCGATTAAATTGTATATTTTTGGCGTTGAGCTGAGCAAGAAAACTCAAACCGGCTTTGCAATCACTTAAAAATTTATCAAAACACGTATGAGAATACATTTTGTCGCCATTGGAGGTGCAGCCATGCATAATTTGGCCATTGCGTTACATAAAAAAGGTTATCAGGTAACAGGGTCAGACGATGATATTTTTGATCCTGCCAGCAGTAATTTGGCCAAATACGGATTATTGCCTGAAACTTTCGGGTGGTATCCGGATCGGATTTCCAAAGATCTGGATGCTGTCATTTTAGGAATGCACGCCCGTGAAGACAACCCTGAACTCATCCGCGCCAAAGAACTAGGCATACGTGTTTTCTCTTATCCGGAATACCTGTTTGACCAAACACAAGATAAGACCAGAGTGGTCATAGGCGGAAGCCATGGTAAAACCACGGTCACATCTATGATTTTGTTTGTACTCAAAAAAATGCAGATCGATTTTGACTACATGGTTGGAGCACAGGTTGAAGGGTTTGAAACCATGGTCGGTTTGTCTGAAAATTCACGCATTGCCGTTTTCGAAGGAGATGAATACCTCACTTCGCCCATTGATTTACGCCCGAAATTTCATGTATATCGCCCACATATTGCTGTGGCAACAGGCATTGCATGGGACCACATCAACGTATTCCCTACTTTTGAAAATTACGTGGAGCAATTCCGTGTTTTTTCTGAAAAAATTGAACGTAATGGAAAATTTATCTATTTTGAAGAAGACGATAACCTTCGGACTATTGCATCCAGACTCCGTGAAGACCTTACTGCTATCCCATACAAAGCACATCCAAGCCACATCACAGAAGGGAAAACCTGGCTGGAAACCAAGTACGGAGATTTTCCCCTGCATATTTTCGGAAAGCACAATCTTCAAAACATTCAGGCAGCACACATGGTTTGCCGGCAGTTAGGGATTAGCGATAAGGATTTCTATACAACCATCTCTGAATTCAAGGGAGCGGCCAAACGATTACAAATACTGAACGAGACCGACAACTGCACCATTTTCCAGGATTTTGCGCACTCTCCTTCCAAACTGAAAGCCACCGTTTCTGCCGTCAAAGAACAATACCCGGACAGAAAGTTGACCGCATGCATGGAATTGCATACATTCAGCAGCCTTACTGCCGATTTTTTGCCACAATACAAAGACAGCATGAAGGAAGCAGATGAAGCTTACGTATATTTCAACCCAAAGACCATTGAGCATAAACACCTTGCAGCCATTACTCCCGAACAGGTTGCTAAGGCATTTGGCGGCACAAACATCGAGATATTTACAGATTCAAATCTACTGATAAAAAAACTGCTCAACAGAAAATATAAAAAAGAAAATCTGCTGATGATGTCCTCAGGTAATTTTGATGGCGTCAACCTCAAGGCTTTTGCATTGGAAATTTTATAATCATTATGCTGATAGCAAGAGGAAAGAAAACAGAAAATGTTGCAGAATATCTGCTTTACATGTGGCAGATTGAGGATATTATCAGAGCTTGCAATCTGGATATAGAACGTATTCAGACATATATCATTGACGGCTACGATCAACCTGAGAATATCAAGCAAGAAATCAGAGAATGGTATGAAAGCCTCATCGAAATGATGAAGCAGGAAGGTATCACAGAGCATGGTCATCTTCAACTGAATAAGAATGTCATCATTGAGTTGACAGATTTACACAATTACCTGTTGAATTCAACCAAAGAGTCATTTTACTCGATGGATTATTACAAGGTCTTGCCGCTGATTGTTGAACTTCGTGCCAAACCGGGAGGTTCCGAAGCCGGAGAAATTGAAACTTGCATGAACGCCATGTATGGTTTGCTCATGCTTCGCCTGCAGAAAAAGGAAGTGACAAAAGAAACACAAGCAGCCACCAAACTGATCAGTGAATTTCTTCGCCTGCTTTCCAGTAAATATAAAGAAGACAAGGAAAAAGGACTGGATCTGTAAATTCAGGCTTTAAAAATTGACAAAGATGGCTA
>JALNXZ010000097.1 GCA_023230125.1 Bacteroidales bacterium
TGGCATAATTGCTTTTAATTACTTGCATCTGATTTCTGAAGCGCAAAGATAAAAACTACGACGGGTAATTGCAAATAAAAAGCATCAGCAAAGAAGAGGTTTCAGAAACGATATTTTTTAAATTTATCAAAGCTTTTGCAGCAGAGTATTGTTTGCTAAAGGCAGATAATGTACATTTGCATCGATAAAATCAAAAATAATAGAAAAAGGCTAAAATTTACACAGACACATTATGGAAACAAACTTCTTGTTTTTAAACATGGGCGCACCAGAAATTATTATCATTGCCCTAGTCATTCTTTTGATTTTTGGAGGGAAGAAAATTCCTGAACTGATGAAAGGTCTTGGCAAAGGCGTCCGTAGTTTTAAGGATGGCATCAAAGATATTGACGAAGAAATCAGTAAAGACTCTGACAAAGATTCTGATATAAAAGAATAATCCGAGGTACGACCAATATGGATGAAATGACATTTTGGGATCACCTCGAAGAACTCCGTAGGGTACTTTTTCGATGTATTGGAACTGTAGTCGTCTTAAGCATCGGTTTCTTTATCATCATGCCATGGATGTTTGACAAAGTCATCATGGCTCCTTGTTTCGGAGATTTTCCTATATACCGAATATTTTGCTCCCTCACCCAACATTTCACAGAGAACTCATCCTTATGCAATGAGGCTTTTAAGGTTGATATTATCAACATCAAATTAGCCTCTCAGTTTCTCATCCATATTCAGACATCTTTTATCTTTGCCGTCATTATTGGACTTCCATTTCTTTTCTTCGAAATATGGAAATTTGTCCAGCCGGCATTATACGACAAAGAAAAGAAAAGTTTCAGATTTGCGTTTTCGTTAGCTTCCTTTCTCTTCTATATCGGTTTAAGCCTGGGTTATTTTATCGTTTTCCCCATCACGCTCCGTTTCCTGAACGACTATCAGATTAGTGCAATGATTGTCAACCAACTTTCGCTTGATTCATACATGAGCACTTTTTTCAGCATGAATCTGATTATGGGTATTGTTTTTGAGATGCCTATACTATTCCTGATCTTGTCAAAGTTAGGACTAATTCACCGCAGTTTTTTCAAGAAATGGCGCAAACATGCCATCGTCATACTGCTTATTTTGGCCGCTGTCATCACTCCTACCGGTGACCCCTTCACCCTGACCATTGTAGCCCTACCTCTTTACCTCCTTTATGAGGTCAGCGGTCTCATCGTAAAAAGTGACAAAAAAATCCCGGATCAATCAAATTAATCCGGGACATTGCAACAAGAGTCAAAGCTCTTAATTATTTTTATAAATGGTATCTGAGTCAGATTAGATATTGTGAACTGATGGAGCGGTGATCGAATACGCGTTCTATGGTATCGGCAAACATATCAGCGATACTTAATATCTTCACTTTAGAGCATTGTTTGCAATAAGGAATGCTATCGGTCATGATCAACTCCTCCAGGACTGAATTTTCGATGCGTTCAGTGGCAGGACCCGACATGACGCAATGACTGGCAATTGCCCTGACTGACAAAGCACCTTCTTCCATCATGATTTCCGCAGCTTTGGTGATGGTTCCGGCAGTATCAACCATATCATCAATCAAAATGACATTCTTACCTTTCACCTTACCAATGATTTTCATTTCAGCCACTTCATTGGCACGTTCACGAGTCTTGTGGCACAAGACCATCGGCAAATCAAGAAATTTGGCATAGCTGTTGGCACGTTTTGATCCACCGACATCAGGAGTGGCAATGATGAGATTGTCCAAATTGAGGGATTTGATATAAGGAATGAAAATGGTTGAAGCATAAAGGTGATCCACAGGAACATTGAAAAATCCCTGAATCTGGTCGGCATGCAAATCCATGGTGATCAAACGTTCAATACCGGCAACAGACAATAAATCCGCAATCAGTTTGGCACCGATAGAAACACGTGGTTTATCCTTGCGATCCTGACGAGCCCAGCCAAAATAGGGAACGACAGCGATGATCTTGGCTGCAGAAGCACGTTTGGCAGCATCAACCATCAACAACAGTTCCATGAGGTTGTCAGAATTCGGGAAAGTGGATTGTATCAGATAAACCACTTCACCACGAATGGATTCTTCATAGGAAACGGAGAATTCGCCGTCCGCAAAATGTTGAATGTTCATTTTCCCAAGAGGGCAACCAAGACTGGCACATATTTTTTCAGCAAGATATTGTGAATTCGTACCCGAAAACACTTTGTAGGAATCTTTTCCGTTCATAGAGTAGAAGAAATTTTAGTCCGTAAATGGTGTGCCAAAGGTAGAACTTTTGAAATTAATTATACCCCATTGACACCGTAAAAAAATGATTAAATTTTAACTTAAATACAAACCCATTCTTCAGGATGGTCTAAACTGTTATATATCAATCATTTTTATCGAAAGAAAATTTCAATAACACGCCAGCATTTGCTGAAATAGTCAAAGACAAAGGGCTATTTGAAGATAGGCCGATGACCAAACGTTCACCCGTCAGAAGATCTATCGAATTCCATGAATGGCCATCAGGAATATTTAAATAGTCAAAAGCGTATTTAGGAATATTCAGGCAAAAATGTTTTGACACTTCGGAGAAATTGGATACGACAAGAATAAATTCATGGTCAGCCTTGCGAAGAAAAGCGAACAATTTGGAGGAATCAAAATCCGGGTTGTCATAATTGACATACATCAAATCAAAAAAGAGTCCCTCAGAAAAAGATTTCTCCTGTCTGCACAAAAGAAGTATGCGTTGATAAAATGACCTGACCTTTTTCTGTAAGTCGGTCAGGTTTTGTTCATTCCAGTTTCCGGAGTTGTTCCAGGCAGCCAATGATTCTATGGTCCAGTAATCAAAGATGGTACTCCTTCCGTCCGTTCCACTGAAACCTTCGCTGTACATCCCGGTTTCGCCCAATTCCTGTCCGGCATAAATCATCACAGGATTGGTTTGCATACAGGCCATCACAATAAGTGCAGGAAATCCTTTCACCGGATCCATGGCAAAAAAATCAGAGGCCAAACGTTGCTCATCGTGATTTTCAAGGAAATAAAGCATTTTTTCTTGAATATTATTCACCGATTGCCAACACTCTGTGATGGAAGAAGTTGAACCATACCCTTCCAATATCAGACGGATCGTATCATACATCCCCATCTTGTCATACAAATAATCAAAACGTCCACGATTCAAGTAATCGACATATTTTCCCGGTTTGTATATCTCAGCAATGAAAATAATTGCTGCATCCAGTTCCTTAATACGTGGAATGACCCATTCCCAAAATTCAACAGGTACCATTTCAGCCATATCACAACGAAAACCATCCACACCCATTTTGGCCCAATAGCTCAAGATGTCAAGCATTTTAAACCAAGTTGCCGGCACATGCTGAAAGTATTTCGTCATACCACCCTGATAATCGACACCATAATTCAGTTTAACGGTCTCATACCAGTCGTTAACACCCGGATATGCCGTGAAACAATCATTGCCGGTCACCTTGACCGGAATCTCGACATAGGGTTTAATACTTCCGGGACAAGGGGGAATATGCAACTGAAGCTTTTGATCGGGGAGATAATAAAAGTTATTGTCGGGATTGAATGATTGATTCACAAAATCATCAGAACCGAGATCTCTGGTTCCAAATGGGGCGACATCCGATTTATATTGACGCGCCACATGATTGGGCACAAAGTCTATGATAACCTTCAAACCCGATTGATGACAACGTTCAAGCAAAGCCTTGAATTCTTCCATCCGATGGGCAGGATCGACGGCCAGATCCGGATCCACATCATAATAATCCTTAATGGCATAGGGAGACCCGGCATTTCCTTTTACTACTGCAGGATGGTCTTTGACTATTCCATAAGCCGAATAATCCGTTCTGGTAGCATGTTCAATGATACCGGTAAGCCAAATATGAGAGGCACCAAGATCACAAATGGACCGAAGAGCTTTCAGACTGATATCATTCAGCTTTCCGCAGCCGTTTTGGTCAATACTGCCATTATACACCGGATTTCCCCTGTTATTACCAAAATACCTGGGGACGACCTGATAAATCACAATTTTACTCATATCATCATGTCTTATATGATTGTTCCATCTTATCAAAGTTAACTAAAAAATCAATTAGAATAAAAAAATGTGGGAATGAGTAAATAACACATTCCCACATTAAAAAGTTTATCTATACGAGATTATACCTTTCCGACCAGATCAAAAGCTTATTGAAATCCCTGAACGGCAACCTCTTGATTGATTTTTTTGATCAAACCTTGTAAAACGGCACCAGGACCAAGTTCTGTAAACAAATCCGCGCCATCGGCAACCATCGCCTGAACAGACTGTGTCCATCGAACCGGAGAGGTAAGCTGAGCCACCAGATTGGTCTTGATTATTTCGGGATCTGTTTGTGGTTTTGCATCCACATTTTGATAAATCGGACAAACCGGCTTGGAAAATGGCGTTTTTTCAATGGCTGCAGCCAATTCCAAACGGGCAGGTTCCATCAGCGGAGAATGGAATGCACCGCCGACACTGAGTTTAAGAGTTCGTTTTGCGCCGGCTTCGGTCAGTTTTTGACAAGCCAGGTCAACACCTTCATTGCTGCCTGAAATCACGACCTGACCGGGACAATTATAGTTGGCAGGAACCACCACTTCCTCTGTTATGGAAGCACAAACCGATTCAACAACATCATCCGGCAAGCCTAAAATGGCCGCCATTGTTGAAGGTTGTGCCTCGCAGGCTTTCTGCATGGCTAAAGCACGTTGATAAACCAGCTTTAAACCGTCTTCAAAAGACAAAGCATCGGCAGTAACAAGTGCAGAAAATTCCCCAAGTGAATGTCCTGCTACCATTTCTGGTTGAAATTCAGCACCCATTGTCTTTGCCAATAAAACAGAGTGAAGAAAGATGGCAGGCTGAGTGACTTTTGTTTGACGCAAATCTTCAGCTGAACCGGAAAACATGATATCCGTAATTTGGAAACCCAAAATTTGATTGGCCTTTTCAAATAAATCATGAGCCAAAGGGAATTCGTCATATAAATTCTTCCCCATTCCTGTAAATTGAGCTCCCTGTCCGGGAAAAACATACGCTTTCATATAATAATATTTTTTTCGTTTAAGGTTATATGTAACTCACATGTCCAATTTATCATAAACTTGGACGTTTTACAAACATGTTCGTTTCATATAAATCTTTTAAATAGTTAATGCTGCAAAGGTAACATTAATTCTTTTTACTACGACAGCATCAAGGCCATTTTGCCGGAAGAGAATGTTATCGACATATGATGTACCCATGATGCTTCCTAAAAAGAATCTTAAATTCCAAGATCGAGAGCTGTCCTTCATGCATCAGAAGTAAGCAGGACATTTTTACAGCTCTTATAAATTAAAAACAAAAGATGAGAGAAAACAGTAAACAAAGAGGGACCGATTTGCTTTTGAATTTATCATCATTTTTCCCATAATATTTTGATTTTTTGTGCTTTTGAAAAGAAATTTGAGCAACTGTCAACAGGTTGATTTCCACCACATTTATATTTCTCATTTCCTTCACAATCATAGATTGTGCTTGGTAAGTCATAGGAGGAACTTACTGATTCTTGAACATAGATATAGTCAACGTCATTTAATCTGTATAAACTGATTTCAGCTGAATAGATATTGGCATTCCCTTTTAGGTCGGCTTTCAAACGACTTAACCATTCAAGTTCTAATAATGATTCATTACATCCACATACAGATAATGAATCTTCTTTTTTACATGATACTATTATAATAGTTACTAAAAACAAAAAGACTGTCAGTTTTATTCTATTATAATTTTTCATGTATAGAATTATTTATTAGGTTTGATATAATAATAAAAAACAGCGTCGCACGCATTATCATAGATAGTTAACGTATCATTGTGAATGTTATCAACAACAAAGCAATAGGGATATTCCCTTCGATCATTAAATTCCATAAGGTAGGTATCCGTATATTTTCCAGGTGACAATTTAACCCATTCATAAGGGCCTACCTTGGTCCATTTGATAACGGCATCTATATAAACCACATCATCAAAAGTTATTATTGCCCTGTTATCCGGGGTAATTTCCATATAGCTGTTATCATAATAATGTATGG
>JALNXZ010000098.1 GCA_023230125.1 Bacteroidales bacterium
GTGAGTGCTTAAAAATTCAGGGGTGGAAGTCTGGCTTAGAGCAGACATCCTTTCCCAGAAAGAAATTGCCTGAGTCGGGTCATATCCGGCCATTGACATAAAAATCAGGCCAAGACGGTCTGCTTCATATTCTTGTTTACGCGAATATGGTAAAGCCACAAAACCTTCAGCAACGATACCAAAAACACTCTGGATGGTTGATTGAGTGGTTGCAGACTTAGAGCTAAACACGGTACCAAGTATTGAGACTCCGGCATTGGTGGCCATCTGTTGGGAAATACGTTCATTGGCGTGTTTGGCAACGGCATGGGCTATTTCATGTCCAAGCACTACAGCAAGGCCGGCATCATTAAGAGTGACAGGCAGAATTCCCTCATAAACTACAATTTTCCCTCCAGGCATACAAAAAGCATTGACAGCAGAATCCTTTACAAGACTAAAGGTCCATGAATAGCCGGAAATCTTGGCCGACAAGCCTTGCTCTTTCAAGTAAGAGTCCACCGCAGCAGTCATTTTTTGCCCAACCCGAATCACACGAGCACTTTCCGTTGTCTTGGATGATTTGACGGCCGTTGCCATATATGAATGATAGCTCGAATCACTCAATGCGAGCACTTCTGAATCAGAAACAAGTGAAAGCTGTTTTCTACCAGTCAAGAGAACCGTCGAACAACCAGTCAACAATAACACTGTCATTAAGATAGCTATATTTTTATTCATTGATTTATTTTTTTAAATTAAAGATTAACAAACCCATCATCTGTATTTTTAAAATTTTCTTTGTCAGGACGGAAAATTTCTGTTTTTTCCAATATTTCATTCAGACGGGACAATTCGGAAAATTCAATGACCTTGTCCGAATAGACAGTTTGTCTGAACAACATTAAACATTGCTGGCGTTTTTTTGCCGACATCGACTTTACAATCTCAAATGAGTGATCAATGGGTTCAAACAAACTATGTTCATAATCTTCAGAAGAGACATTCATATTCTGCAACACCTGTTCAAAGAAATCCGATTCCTGACGATCCACTTCTCCATCTGAAAAAATCAATAGACTGATCAATCTAGCCACTGCAATGGATTCAAACAATTCAAAAGGGTATTTGTTCATAAATATTTTTAAAATATAATGTGTTTTTGAAAAACATCACAAAGAATAATGTTCAACAAAAAGAGCCATCAATGATTGAAAACCTGCAAGATTTTTTTAAAAAGAAGCTTTCTGCAATATTCTAAATCTTGTTGTTTGTCAGTTTCCTTTTCAAGAGACGTAACGCCCTTGTCTGTGAAACCACATGGATTAATCAATGAATAATAAGACAAATCAGTATTGATATTTAATGCCAACCCATGCATAGTCACAAAACGGCTGCTCTTAACACCGATGGCACAAATCTTACGGGTTTTAACAGGGACATCGGTATCAATCCATACACCGGTCGCACCTTTAAACCTTTCTCCTTTCACTCCGAATTCCAATAAGAAGAGGATAACCGCTTCTTCGATATAATAGATATACTGCCTTAATCCAATATTGAAATGTTCCAGGTCAAGAATGGGATAAACCACTATTTGACCAGGTCCATGATAGGTTATATCTCCTCCTCGGTCTGTTTTAAAAAAAGCAACTCCTTTGTCTTTCAGGGTTTGGTTGTTGACCAGCAAATTTTCTTCGACACCACTCTTTCCCAAAGTGAAAACATGCGGATGTTCACAAAAGACTGCAATATCATTCAAGTCATTGATTCCATTCTTAGCAATTATCCTTGCATCAAACAATTCCTTTTGCTTCTGCCAGGCAAGTGCATACTCCATTCTTCCCCAATCATCATATATGATCATCCTCTACAACATTTTTAAATTGATGCAAAAATACAATATAAATAAGAATTAAAATATCAATGATCTGATTCGCTTTCATTTTCTTTGTGACATATATGCCATGAAATGCTCTGACAGCAATTTAAACTTGCAATCTTCAATGTCTCATCTTTTACGTAATTATTCACAAAAAGATGTATATTTGTAAATAATTTGATTGAATTAAGATTTTATTTTTCCGATCGATGCAAAATGCAAATCATAACCCTATGTGGAATTGGTTTTTAGTAATTATTTAAGATTTATACCTACAAGTCATGAGACGAAAACTAATTTTATTTTCAGTTTTGCCATTAATTGTTGTCTTTGCCATTTCGTGTAAGAATAAGCCTGTTCAAGAAGAAGCACAGGTTACTTTCAAACCTTTCGAAATGAATGAGAAGAACCATCTCAAAGGAGACGAAAAGAATCCGGTCCTAAGTATTTCTTTAAACCTGCAATATCCTGATACTTTTTCCAATGTTTCTGTATTGAACAAAATTCGAAGGACAATACTGATTGACTTTTTCCCGGATATCGAAAAAGATATAATCGATCCAAGAATTGCAATGGAAACCTATATCAAGAAATATGTCAAGTTTTATGACAACTCAGAAGACGCCTCCTCCATCAGCGATAAAAGGAATTCCGATCAGTCTGATGTTGCATGGTGGGATAATGAAAAGATGATCATCAGAAATAATTCTGATAACATTTTATCATATACCATTGAATCCAATCAATTCACTGGTGGTGCACATGGTGGAAAGAATTACCTGAACACGGTAATTAACCTAAAGACAGGAGATCGCATTACAGAAGACGATATTTTCACAGAAGTATCACGTCCCTTGGTTGCAAAAATCATCTTGAAGAAAATCATGGAGAAGCACCAAGTCAATAAAGCTGAGGACCTGGAGCAAATAGGATTCTTTGATGTAGCCGAAATTGGTTTGAACAAAAATTTTTATGTCACCAGTGAAGGTTTTGTGTATACTTATAATGAATATGAAATTGCAGCTTATGCTGTAGGAACAACGGAGATTTTGTTGAGTTATAAAGACATTTCAGAATTCATGATACCGGAAAATCCCATCATACCTCTTATTCCATAAATGATCCGAAATAATGAATATAGACTGTATCGAACGTTATTTTCCAGAACTCAATAAAACTCAAAAAGAACAAATAACTGCACTCTATGATTTATATGCAGATTGGAACAGTAAAATCAATGTCATATCAAGAAAGGACATAGAGAACCTGTACGAGCGGCATGTGTTGCATTCCATGGGCATCAGTAAGCTTTTGCATTTCAAAGACGGCTCAAACATCATGGATGTGGGTACTGGAGGGGGATTCCCTGCCATTCCATTAGCTATTCTTTATCCAAACGTACACTTTCACCTGGTTGACAGCATCAACAAGAAGTTGATAGTTGCCCAGGAAGTATCCGGTGCTATCGGATTAAAAAATGTCAGCATCAGACATTGCCGGGTGGAAGAAGAAAAATCTTTATTTGACTTCGTAATCAGCAGAGCCGTCATGCCTTTTTCTGATTTGGTCAAACTATGCAAAAAGAACATTGGCAAAGAACAGAGAAACTCAATGACAAATGGATTGATCTGCCTCAAAGGTGGTGAGTTGGGACATGAAATTGCATCTTTCAAAAACAAGGTCATTATAATCGAACTAAGTGATTATTTCAAGGAAGAATTCTTCGAAACTAAGAAAGTTGTTTACGTTCCACTTGTGTAATACTTCAAAAGCATGTATATCAAGCATTTCACATTTAACCCCTTTCAAGAAAACACCTATATTGTTTACAATGAAGAAAAGGAGGCCATGATTATAGACCCTGGTTGCAATTCCGAAAAAGAAGAGTCTATCCTCAACGAATTCATTGTTTCCAATGGATTGAAAGTCAAAATATTGGTAAACACACACCTGCACATTGACCATTGTTATGGAAATGCCTTTGTAGAAAACACATATGACGTCAAAGCCTATGCCAACCGGGAAGACGAATTCTTGCTTAAAGACATGGCAGGCCAATCCAAAATCTTCGGGATTCCTCTCAGACATGCGGCAGCTTTAATTGAAAACGACATTTATGAAAACGACAAACTCACTCTGGGTTCGGAAATCTTTGAGGCTTTCCTGATTCCAGGACATTCACCGGGCAGTGTTGTTTTATACAATGCCAAAAACAGTTGTGTTTTTGTCGGAGACGTTTTATTTCAAGGAAGTATCGGGAGAACAGATTTGCAAAAGGGTAACTATCAGTCACTGATTGACGGAATTCGAGAAAAACTTCTAATACTTCCTGATGAAACCGTTGTTTATAGTGGACATGGACCAACAACGACCATTGGTCAGGAAAAGGCTAATAACCCCTTTATTTGACAAAATTGTCATAATGTCATGATATTTTGATACAAACATGCCATTATGACACCTGTTATTTTTCAAGCAGTACAAACTATCGAATTGATTATCTGATGTTTAATTATTTCAGGCATGCTTTATATTAAAAAAGGCATGCCTTTTGACTATATCATCGTGTAGCCGATCAAGAAGACCGGTAGAAATAAAATATTAATCACTTAATCAATAGGAGATTACACGATGTTAACAACAATCAAAAGACAAAACCCTTTTTTCCCTGTTTTATCAGATTCTTTTTTTAGGGAAAACTTTTTGAATGACAGCGATTGGACTACCAATCCTGCAGTGAATATTGCCGAAAACAAAGATGGTTTTCGCATTGAGGTTGCCGCTCCCGGCCTGAACAAAGAAGATTTTCACATCAACATCGATAAAAGAGTGCTTGTAATTTCTTCTGAAAAGGAAACCAAGTCTGAATCAAAAGACGAAAACGATGAAAAATATTACCGCAGGGAATTCGGCTATTTCAGCTTTAAACGTTCCTTCTCACTGCCCGAATATGCAGACACAGACAATATTAAGGCAACCCATGAAAATGGCGTATTGAACGTGTTCATTCCTAAACATGAAGAAACAAAAGAAAAACCTGCAAGGGTTATTTCGATAGAATAACATCATTTTAGACTTATTTACATCTAATTGATTGATTTACTGATTGATGAAGGCTGTTTCTTGGTGTCGAAACAGCCTTTTTTATTTGCCAAAGTCTTATCCGAATTTTTTTCGCTTCAATTCTGTTAAGTTCTTTTATCACGAAAATTCATCATCATGTAAAGACATTCAGATCATTAGATCTATCCAATCTGCACCCGAATCTTGTAAAGAATCAGTCGTTCAAATTCCAAGCTCCAAATTTTTAATATTGGATTTTAATGCCGAACTTTGTGCGCTTGGTTTTGCAACCTGTAGATCATTGTAAACAACACACTATCAATTTTTTATGATTAAAGAAATCACTTTGAGACAAGCAAAGATCCGAGAACAGCTTATTCTGAATAAAGTGGATGCCTGTCTCCTTTCCACATCCGTCAATATTTTATATGCCAATGGAAGCATCTTTAACGGGTATTATTATATTCCGGCTGAAGGCGATTCCATTATTTTTGTAAAGCGGCCTGTTGGAATGGAAGGTGATGACATCCATTATATACGGAAACCGGAACAGATGCCCGGAATCATGAAAGAAAAAGGCATCAAGCCACCAAGAAAACTGATGGTGGAAGGTGATGAAATGGGACGTACCGAATGGACACGTCTTCAGGCTTGTTTTTCGGACAGTGAATTCATCAATGGAACCACTTGTCTTAGAAAAGTCAGAAGCATCAAGACTGATTATGAAATATCCCTGATCAAAGCCTCTGCTGAAGCGCATGTCAGAGCCTATAAAAGGATTCCGGAAGTTTACCGTCCAGGTATGACAGATACGGAATTTGCCATCGAAATTGAATACATCATGCGTCAAGAAGGCAACCAAGGCCTGTTCCGGACATTCGGAGATATAGAAGCTTTCATGGGTAGCGTTTTGGCTGGTGAGAATGCTGCTGTCGCTTCCCCTTATGACTTTGCGCTCGGGGGGGCGGGTACAGTCTTCAACCCTATCGGAGCAACCGGCCATAAGCTGATGCCGGGAAACAGCATCATGATTGACATGTGTGGAAATTTTTCAGGATATCTGGATGATCTGACACGTACCTTTTCTATAGGGAGATTGCCGGATAAAGCCTATAAGGCGCATCAAGTAGCCATCGATATTCAACAATGCATAAAGGAAGAGATGAAAGAAGGAGCTGTTTGCGAGGATTTATACAACAAATCC
>JALNXZ010000099.1 GCA_023230125.1 Bacteroidales bacterium
GCCGAATATGGTTCCTGATCACCCAAAGTCTTGATTTTCTTGCTGGAGCCATAGGAACTAAGTATCAAAACCAAAATGGACAAAAGCATATAGACCATCAGGATATTGCCCCATTTAGCTTTGAGTTTTGCCTGCTCTGCAGCCTTTTCAGCCTGCATATCCGCCTTGATTTCCTCTGCCGCCTTTGGGTCAGAAATCACTTTTACGATAGCTTGAGCTCCAGCCAAAAGCCCTTCTCCGTATTTACCCTCACGCATATGAGGTACGATATTTGTTTGGATGATACGCATACAGATAGCATCAGGTAAGACACCCTCCATACCATATCCTGGTTCGATGGTCACCAAACCTTGGTCTTCAACCATCAGAATCAGCAAACCGTTGTCTTTTTCAGCATGACCAATATGCCACTCATTGAATAATTCTGTGGCAAACTGTTTGATGGGAACATCTCCGGTAGATTGCAGAGCAACCACAAAAATATCGGCGGTCAAATTATTTTGTGTCTGAGCAAGAATACGGTTAATTTCCGTCTGTGACTGAGCATCTATCAATCCATCAGGATTGGAGGTATGATACCCGGCATCCTGAAGTCTTGTGTTAGGAACAGACTGAACGGTCCATGTCTCAGCAAAAGACATGAGGCTACAAAAACAAAACAGGAGTCCAAATATAACTGATTTTCTCATTGTTTTATACATTTGAAAAAGGACACCAAAGATGAGAATTATTATTGATAAAATGTGCATTTATTCGGAAATTACGCCGGATCCGATGACTTCATCTCCTTCGTACCAAGCAGCAAATTGACCAGGTGTTATGCTTTGTTGAGATACATCAAAATCAACATATAGTCCCTCTTCAAGCCGATAAAGCGTTGCTGACTGTAATGGTTGACGGTAGCGTTCCCTGACCATATATCTAACAGATTGGCCTACTTCCAAAGCCTTGTCCGGACGCACCCAATGAATTTCTTCCGAATTTATTTTCAATGTTTTACGATATAATCCTGGATGATCAACACTTTCACCTACAAATATCAGGTTGTTTTCCACATCGGTGGCTAGAATAAACAGAGGTTTTTCAAAGCCTCCTATACCCAATCCTTTCCGTTGTCCGATGGTATAAAAATGAGCACCCTGATGTTCACCCACCACTTTTCCATCTTTTAAACGATAAAAATAAGGCTTTGCCTGTTTTCTCAATTTCCCGTTCAAATCCCCGGGAATCATCCGATGATAGGCTTTCAGGTCAGCTGGTATTTCTACCACCTTTCCGGTTTTCTTTTCCAGTTTTTGCTGTAAAAAAACGGGCAAATCGACTTTTCCTACAAAACAGATTCCTTGCGAATCTCTTTTGTAGGCTGTGGCCAAACCCAGCTCTTCTGCAATTCTGCGAACTTCGGGTTTTTCTATATCGCCTATCGGGAACATCGCTTTAGAAAGTTGCGCCTGCGATAACTGGCAAAGAAAATAAGATTGATCTTTGTTGGAATCACGACCGGCCAGCAATCGGTATATGGGTTGATCATCTTTTTCGGAGGGTATCATGACCTCTTTTCGGCAATAATGTCCAGTTGCTACCTTCGTTGCTCCAAACTTTTCTGCTGCATCCCAAAAAGCATCAAACTTGATTTCTCTATTGCAAAGCACATCGGGATTGGGCGTGCGACCTTTTTCATATTCAGAAAACATATAATTGACTACCCTTTCACGATATTGGTCACTTAAATCAATAGAATGAAATTCAATATCCAATTTTCGCGCAACCAATTCGGCTATCAGGATATCATCCTCATAGGGGCATTCACCTGAAAGGGTACCAACTGTGTCCTTCCAGTTTATCATGTAAACACCAACCACCTCATAGCCTTGTTTTTTCAACAGATAAGCAGCTACACTGGAATCAACGCCACCGGAAAGGCCAAGTACGATTCGTTCCAAAAGATTTGCGATTAATATTAATATGCGATTGCAAAGATACTTATTAATGATATAAACTCAAAAAAAAGACTCTTTTCCGACCCTCGCGGACCAGAAAAGAGCAGACTTTTAGCTGATTTTTGATTTAATAAAATTCGATGACAAATGAAATTTTCCCCTTTTATTGTCTAATAAAATTGAAATCTATTTACTCCTATTTCAACAAATATAGCAAAAAGGACTATTTAATTCTAAAACTTATTGTTAAAGATGGTTACAGAAGAATTCAAATCATTCCGGATTTTATCTTACACATTTTAAGATATTTAAAAAAATCTCGGTCTTTTGAATGTATTCTTTATTTTAAAAAACAATCAGAAACGGACCATCATTGCAAATTATTAACACAAAAATTAACAAAGAAAGTACGCAATTACAGCATCAAACCTCCCATTATTGATTTTTTATTTTTGACGAATGAAGATTTGAATGGGCGTACCTGTAAAATCCCATGTCGAACGCAACTTGTTTTCCAAAAATCTCTTATATGGATCCTTGACATATTGCGGCAAATTGGCAAAGAAAATAAAGGTCGGAGCCATAGGCCCTTGTAACTGGGTTACATATTTAATTTTTACATATTTACCTTTCGTTGCAGGTGGCGGATAATTTTCAATCAATGGAAGGAAGAACTCATTCAATTGATTGGTGGAAATATGGAAAGACCTTCTTTCATAAACTTCTTTGGCTGTTTCAATGGCTTTGAATATACGTTGTTTGGTCAAAGCGGATGTAAATACGATGGGGAAATCGACAAATGGAGCAAAACGATCCCGAATGGCTTCTTCAAAAACCTTGATGGAATTGCTTTCTTTATTTTCCACCAAATCCCATTTGTTTACACAAACCACCAACCCCTTGCGGTTCTTCTGTATCAAGGAGAATATATTCATATCCTGACTTTCGATGCCACGGGTGGCATCAACCATCAAGATACAGACATCCGCATTTTCAATGGCACGTATGGAACGAATGACAGAATAGTATTCAAGATCTTCATTCACTTTTCCTTTCTTTCGGATACCGGCAGTATCTACCAGGTAAAAATCAAAACCGAATTTGGTGTATCTTGAATAAATGGAATCACGTGTTGTCCCGGCTATTTCTGTTACTATGGTTCTTTCTTCACCGACAAAAGCGTTGATGATGGATGATTTTCCAGCATTTGGACGTCCTACCACAGCAAAACGGGGAATTTCCTCAAGAACTTCATCCTTATCTATATCTGGATTGAACTTGCTGACCAGTAAATCCATAAAATCACCGGTACCAGAGCCGTTGATGGCTGAAAGTACAATGGGATCACCCAAACCAAGAGCATAGAATTCAGCGGCATTATAGCCCATCATGTTGGTATCTGCCTTGTTTGCAATCAGCATGACCGGGCGTTTTTTTTCTCCTCTCAGAATCTTTGCCACTGCCATATCATGGTCTGTCAATCCAGTGACGACGTCAACGACAAAAAGAATAATATCTGATTCTTCAATGGCTATGTTGACCTGTTTTTTGATTTCTTGTTCAAATATATCACCAGATTTATCGACCCAGCCACCTGTATCGATCACGGAAAATTCTTTTCCATTCCATTCTGATAACCCATATTGGCGGTCACGTGTCGTACCGGATTCCACGTTCACGATCGCTTGCCTGGTTTTGGTAAGGCGATTGAACAATGTCGATTTCCCCACATTCGGGCGACCTACTATAGCAACTATATTTCCCATTTTCTTTTTTAATCTAATTGATAGCCAAAGAATTTCAGCTTGTTATCCTTGTTTCGCCAATCTTTTTCTACTTTCACAAAAACCTCTAAAAAGACTTTTTTTCCTAAGAAAGCTTCAATATCTTTTCTGGCCTCTGTCCCTACTTTTTTCAAAGCCTGTCCTCCATGCCCGATGATGATGCCCTTTTGAGTTTCACGCTCTACATAAATGACAGCGTTGATACGTACCAGATGCTCTGAATCTTCATAATTCTCAACAACCACTTCTGTGGAATAAGGTATTTCCTTCTGATAATAAAGTAATATTTTTTCTCTGATGATTTCTGTAATAAAGAAACGTGCAGGTTTATCAGTCAGGGCGTCCTTATCAAAATAAGGCGGTGATTCCGGCAAAAGCTCGGATATACGTTTCAAGACATAAGATACATTGAATTTCCTTAAAGCTGAGATAGGTATGATTTCTGCCTTTGGCAACAACTTTCCAAGTTCCTCAACTTGTGCTTCCAGACGCTGCTGATCGCTCAAGTCAATCTTATTGATTATAAGCAGAACAGGAATGTCAATTCGTTGTACCTTTTCCAGAAACTCCGCATTTTTATCAACTTTCTCAACAGTATCCGTTACATAGAGCAGAATATCCGCATCCTGCAATGCTGAGTTGGAAAAGTTTAACATGGATTCCTGCAATTTGTAGTTTGGGACCAACACACCAGGGGTATCCGAATATACAATTTGATAATCTTCACCATTGACGATTCCCATGATACGATGTCTGGTTGTCTGGGCTTTGGAGGTAATGATAGAAATCTTTTCACCTACAAGGGTATTCATCAATGTTGACTTTCCAACGTTGGGATTTCCTACAATATTTACAAATCCGGCTTTATGCATCTTTTTCTTTTTCTTTTCATACGATGAGGCATTTATTCTATCCGTATGTAACCCACAAATCCGTTCGTTAAAATGAACGAACGGATTCATGCGTTATTTTGATGTGCAAAGATACGAAATCTGAGGCAATTACTGCTATTGGGCTATAGAAATTCCTTCTCTTGATCTAATATAAAATAGATCACTTGGGGTTGTATCCCCATTTTAGATAGATGCTACCCCATGAAAAGCCTGCACCAAAAGCAGAAAGGATCAGGGTGTCTCCTTTTTTTAATTTATTTTCCCATTCCCAAAGACAAATAGGAATACTGGCTGAAGAGGTGTTACCGTATTTTTGGATGTTTACCATCACTTTTTCCATCGGTACATCCATATAGCGCACAATGGCGTCAATAATTCTCATATTGGCCTGATGTGGAACAACCCAAGTTACATCTTCAGAAGTCAGGTTATTACGTGTCTTGATTTCCTCATTGGCTTCCACCAGTTTATTCACAGCCATCTTGAATACTGCCTGACCTTCTTGATACACAGAATGTTCACGGCGATCGATGGTTTCATGAGAAGCAGGATAAACGGAACCACCGGCTTTCATATGTAGATTGGCAAAACCAGAACCATCTGTATGCATGACTGAATCAATCATTCCCAGATTTTCGGTGGTAGGTTCAAGCAATATGGCAGCAGCTGCGTCTCCAAATAAAGGACAAGTGGTACGGTCTGTATAATTTGTAATACAAGTCATCTTTTCGGCAGCCACCACAATCACCTTTTTATATCGTCCTGATTCAACCAACCCTGAAGCATTGACCATACTAAAAATGAAACCACTGCAAGCAGCAGAAAGGTCATAGGCAAAAGCATTCTTGATGCCGCATTTATCAGCTATGATAGCTGCTGTAGCAGGAAATATATAATCAGGTGTGGAAGTCGAGCAAATGATAGCGTCTACATCCTCGGGATTCGTTCCGGTATTCTTCAACAATTCCTTTACAGCCCTTTCTCCCATGAAAGAGGCTCCAACATGGTCTCCATCCAACATACGACGTTCTTTGATTCCGGTTCGAGAGGTAATCCACTCATCAGAGGAGTCTACCAGCTTGCAAATATCTTCATTTGTAATTACTTTTTCGGGGACATATCCTCCTACTCCTGTTATAACGGCATTAATATTTCTCATTTTTGTTATTTTTGTGCAAAAATAGGTAAAAATTATTATTTAGCATCTATTGTGAAAGACAAAAAAGAGGGTGTCCCAAACTTTT
Source organism: Bacteroidales bacterium (assembly GCA_023230125.1). GTDB lineage: Bacteria > Bacteroidota > Bacteroidia > Bacteroidales > UBA1402 > UBA8389. Next base: position 5,862 of record JALNXZ010000099.1, read on the forward strand.
GAGACACCCTCCAAATTTATTCTTTATGGTAAGCACGCTAAATTATACAGCTGCTGGTTGTTCAATTGCTATTTTCCCTCTGTAGTAACCACATTCTCCACATACGGTGTGGTAGATATAATGGGCGCCGCAATTAGGACATACTGCCAATGTCGGAGCTTCTGCTTTATAGTGGGTTCTTCTCTTAGCCGTTCTGGTTTTAGACTGTTTGTGTTTAGGATGTGCCATTTTCTTTTACTATTAGTTATTATCTATTATTTTTTTT
>JALNXZ010000101.1 GCA_023230125.1 Bacteroidales bacterium
GGACTTTGAAGAATTCCTTTTGGCAAATGGCTTTGGCACATCAACCATCAATGTCTTACGTGAAATGTTCATTAAGGAGGTTAGTCTGGATGAACCCTTGCACAACAAAATGATGGATGTGCTTAAAAAGTATCTGTTGGTTGGTGGTCTGCCGGATGCGGTCAATTCTTTCTTAAAAGATGCCAACATAGTCAAGGTCCGCAACATTCAGCAGGAAATCCATGGCTTTTATGCGATGGATGCTTCAAAATATGACTCGGAAAAAAAATTGAAGATTCGACGTGTATTTGATATGGTGCCGTCTAATTTGGAGAACAAGAAGAAGCGCATTGTTGTAAAAGAAATTGAAAACAAGAAGGGTAAACGGTTTTCTGATTATCAGGATGAATTTGACTATCTGATAAGTGCCGGAATTACATTGGATGTGAAAGCCATCTCTCAGCCGACGTTCCCCTTGATCGAATCGAGTGGTAAAAATCTGCTAAAGCTCTATCTGAATGATGTGGGCATCCTTACCGGCCTCCTTTACCGCAACAACATCACTGCTGTACTCGATGATGTCCGCAGCATCAATCTGGGTACGGTGTATGAATCGGTTGTTGCCCAGGAATTGAAAGCACATGGGTTCAATCTTTATTATTACGACAATAAAGCAAACGGTGAAGTTGACTTTCTGATAGATGACTATGATACGCTTTCTGTTGTTCCGCTTGAAGTGAAATCGGGTAAAAACTATTCGAAGCATAGTGCTCTCAACCACTTTCTTGAAACAAAAGCATACAATGTTCAAAAGGCTTACGTGTTGTCGAATGAAAGAGCAATTAGCCACAAGGGTAAGATTACATACATCCCGATTTATGCGATGATGTTTCTTTAACCTTGGTATAAAGAGTGGATGGGTTAAATGGAAACGCTGGAGTTTATACCCATACAACCGGCGGAAAAGGTGCAGTGATACGGCATTATTGATGGCGTGGTATTGAAAGACAGGGTGCTGCAGGCCAGGGATTTCGTGGATTATGTCAATTTTAGATGAGTGAGCTAATCTAAAATAGTATAATGTTTCATAAAATCTAAAAATGATTAACCTTATTGGTGAATAATTTTGTATATTTGCAGTGAAAATATCATACAAGAACAATAAACTCGAAAAAGCACTTGCCAATGATAAGGAACTTATCAAAACTTACGGTGAGTTGGCTAAAAAGATAAAGCAACGGCTGAAGGAGCTAAAAGGAGCAGATAGTCTGCTTGTAATATCTCAACTCCCTGCTTTGCGTTTGCACCCTTATAAAGGAAATAGAATTGGTGAATGGTCAGTTGATATTAAGGATAATTGGCGTATAATTTTTGAAATTGCTCAAGATCCAATACCCAAACAAGAAAACGGTGGAGTAAATCTCATTCTGATTACAGCCATAGAAATTGTTTCAGTAGAAGACCCTCATTAAAAAAACGAAAGTCATGACTGATTTAGAAGCAAAAAAACTACTTTTATCTTGCCCTGGTGATACAATTCAGGAAACAATAGATGAAATAGGTATGTCGCAAGCCGAATTGGCTGAGCGTCTGGGCAGGTCTATCCCTAAACTCAATGAACTAATAAAAGGTAAAGCTCCGATAACAAAAGAAACCGCCACCAAACTCGAATATGTATTGGGCATACCTGTCAGCTTCTGGCTCAATTTAGAACGCAATTATCAAGATGAATTGTTGGAAATTGAGCAAATGGAGTTTTTAGAACAATGTATTGAATGGCTAAAGGCATTCCCCATTTCAGTAATGAAAAAAAATGGGTTGTTGCCAAATACGAACGACAAACCTCTGTTGGTCGAAAGTCTTTTGAAGTTTTTCAGAGTGGCATCGCCTGTTCAGTGGTCAAGTCTTTATACTAACAATCAATTAGCGTTTAAAATTGACCTCAATCATACAGCCGAGCCACAAGCTATTTCTGTCTGGTTGCGGTTGGGTGAATTACAGGCAGATAAAATACAAACTGCGGAATTTGATAAAAGATTAATCCGGGAACGCTTTGACGAGATTCAGACTTTGTGTTACCAAAAGCCTGATAATTGGATGGAACTTTTGCAGCAAATATGTAGCGAATGTGGTATTGCTTTGGTTTATACACCTTGCATTTCTAAAGCTCCAATTTATGGTGCGACACGATGGATTAGAAATAGTTCAAAGCCATTAATTCAGATTGCCGACCGTCAAAAGGATTACAATGCTTTTTGGTTCTCTTTTTTTCATGAATTGGCACACATTCTGCTTCATAATAAAAAAGACATTTTCATTGAAGGTTTAAGTGAAATAGACCAAAACGATGAAAAAGAAAAGCAAGCAGATGACTTTGCTGCCCGTATGTTACTGTCAGAAAAAGAAAGGAATGAGCTGTTTCGAAATTCAAATTACCCAGTCGAATTAATAATGACATTTAGTCAGAAATATAGAAAGAATCCCTCTATTATTGTCTCTCAAATTCAAAGAGAAGGTAAGGCCGAATATAATGATTTCAGATTAAACAAAATGAAGATCAAAGTGGAGTTTGATAAATTATCTTTTTGAAGCTGTCCAATTATGCAGCTTTTACTAGAATGCTTTTAATTGATTGATCATGGAGATTCCTTTTTTTTCTGTAATTATTCCGGTATACAATGTGGAAGCCTATATTTCACGTTGTCTCGATTCTATTTACGACCAGGATTTTGAAGAGAATAAATATGAAGTGATTGTAGTGAATGATGGTACACCTGATCATTCTATGGATATTGTGGAAAAATATGCAGACATACATCAAAATATCATCATGATCGATAAAGATAATGGTGGTGTATCTTCCGCGAGAAATGCCGGCATCAGTGTAGCCAAAGGGGTTTATCTTATTTTTGTGGATCCTGATGACGCCCTCGAACCTAAAGTGTTGAAAACAATCTGCGATGAACTCCGTCAAGCAGATATTGAAATATTGATTTTGAATTCATTCGAGCAGAAAATGGACAGAGATGTTAAATCGGAAATCCAAATTTTTCCTCGAAAATTAACAGGTTCGACTTTATCCGGAATAGAACTTTTCAAAAAGGGTTACTTGGGCAAAACAAGTGTCTGGGGAATTGTTTTTAAACGATTATTTATTTTGGAGCATGGTATTGAGTTTCCGGAATTTGTACTAAATGGAGAAGATACGCTTTTTATGGCTTTGTGTTTTGCTTTTGCCGTCAAGGTGAAACATGTCGGTCTGAATTTTTACTGTTATATGTTGAGAAATAATAGTGCTTCTCAGGCATGGGATTATGAAAGGGGGCATTTGATATACCTGCATTTTGATGACATGAGAAGATATTTTGAGAGAGATGTGTTTTCCTCAGATCAGAAGATTATTATTCATTTTCATATATATCGGACTTTTTCTTATATCCTCCACCGTTTTTTTGAGGTACATTGTTTGAATAAATATTTCGAAATAAAACATGCTGTTTTTGATAGTGGATTTTATCCGATAGAAGTAAAGCCGTTGAAGCAGTTTCGGGCAAAGATCATGCTCCTGAATTTCTCCTTTGGTTTGTATTGCTTTACTTTGTTTGTCAGGCAGTTATTTTTAGATATTTTTAAAAAAAGGAATGAATAAGGATATGATCCGGACATTATTGAATCACCTAATATTTTAAATTTTATTTTTTACCTAATTTTGTGTTTTAAAATAACCTATTCCAATGATAATAAATGAGCCTTTGAAGCGTTTATTCATGATGATATCAGAAAAAAATAATTAATTAATGGAAGGCTCTTATGGGAAGGGCATTCATGTGCCAATAAACTAAATATGTAAAAAAATATTATTATGTCAATTTTCAAAGAAAAAATTTTACTGATAACTGGAGGAACTGGTTCTTTTGGTAATGCCGTATTAAACCGTTTTTTAGATTCAGATATCAAAGAAATCCGCATTTTTAGCCGAGATGAAAAAAAACAGGATGATATGCGGCATGCACTGCAGAATTCTAAAGTTAAATTTTATATTGGAGATGTGCGTGACAAGCGTAGCGTTGATAATGCCATGAGTGGAGTTGATTATATTTTTCATGCAGCTGCTTTAAAACAGGTACCGTCATGCGAATTTTTTCCTATGCAAGCAGTTCGTACAAATGTTTTAGGAACTGAGAATGTATTGGATTCTGCTATCCAACATGGAGTTAAGAATATCGTAGTATTAAGTACTGATAAAGCATGCTATCCAATTAATGCGATGGGGATCAGCAAAGCTATGATGGAAAAAGTGGCAATAGCCAAAGCACGATCATTGGGAGAAAATGCAAATACGACTATTTGTTGCACCCGTTATGGAAATGTAATGGCAAGTCGTGGATCAGTTATACCGTTATGGATAGATCAAATGAAGACAGGTAAGGATATTACCATTACAGATCCGAATATGACAAGATTTATGATGACTCTTGATAATGCTTTGGATTTGGTGTTATATGCTTTTCAAAATGGGAAAAATGGTGATTTGTTTGTACAAAAAGCTCCTGCAGCCACATTGGAAGTTTTAGCAAATGCATTAATTAAATTATATCAATCAGATTCAAAAATTCGTATAATAGGGACACGTCATGGTGAAAAACTATACGAATTTCTTGTTACACGTGAAGAAATGGCCAGAGCTGAAGATATGGGTGAGTATTATCGAATACTTTGCGATGACCGGGATTTGAATTATGAAAAATATTTTATTGAAGGGCAGGAGAAAATAGCTGCATTTGAAGACTATCATTCACATAATACGAAACGACTGGACATTCAGGGGATGACAGAAATGTTGATGAAATTGGAGATTATACGTAATGATTTGAATTTATAAGTTGTTTAATGATTTAAATATTTATTGAGTAAATAAAATGCGCATACTTATTCTAGGTATTTCCGGTCTTATTGGACATAAACTTTTTCAAGAACTATCTTTTCTTTATGAAGTCTTTGGAACACTTCATAAAGAAAAGAAACAATATGGAAATAAATCATTATTCGCAGGATATAATGTAATAGAAAATATAGATATAAAAGATTTTGAATTTTTGAAAGGCGTTCTACGTGCTATTAATCCGGATGTAATTCTAAATTGTGTTGGTATTACAAAACGTAAAATTGACAATAATAATCCAATAGAGCCATTGATTGTGAATGCCGTATTTCCTCATAAGTTAGCTGCCTGGGCTAAAGACAATAATAAAAGGGTCATACACTTTAGTACCGATTGCGTTTTTGATGGTAAGATTGGTGATTACACGGAAAAAAGTTTGACCACAGCAGAAGATCTTTATGGAAGGACAAAAGCGTTGGGGGAGATTAATTATGATCACACATTGACTATTCGTTCTTCCTTTATTGGTCAGGAATTATTTGATAAAACAGAATTATTGGATTGGTTTTTAGCTCAATCAGGAAAACAAATTATAGGATTTAGAAACACTTTATATTCAGGGGTTTCAACCATTTATATGGCACGGGTTGTAAATACAATAATTAGTCATTACCCCAATTTAAATGGTTTATATCAATTGGCACCCGAAAAACCTATTTCGAAGTATGAATTACTTGAAATTGCTAAAAAAGCATATAATATGAAAGTCGAAATTATCCCCGATGAATTACATGTTCATCGACCGACTTTAGATTCTACAAAATTAAGGCGAGAAATAAACTTGAAAGTTCCAACATGGAATGAAATGATGACTGAGTTGGCATCAAACAGATTCTTTTACACAAACTTTTAAAAACAACTAAAAAGTGAATAGATTATGAAAATAATGACAATTGTCGGTACACGTCCTGAAATAATTAAAATGAGTAGGGTCATGGCAGAATTAGAAAAATATGTAGATCATGTTTTAGTACATACCGGCCAGAATTACGATTATGAACTGAATGAAATATTCTTTGAAAATTTAGGAGTTAAGAAACCTGATTATTTTCTTGATGTTACAGGTAAGAATGTTGCTCATACTATTGGTAATGTTATCGCAAAATCTGATGAGATTTTTGAAATTGAAAAACCGGATGCGGTATTATTCTATGGAGA
>JALNXZ010000102.1 GCA_023230125.1 Bacteroidales bacterium
AAATCTTAGCCTTAACCAAAGGCTATTTCGGTTCAAGAAAAAATGTTTGGACAGTTGCTAAGAATACCTGGGAAAAAGGTCAACAATACGCATATCGCGACCGTAAAGTTAAAAAACGCGCATTCCGCGCATTGTGGATTCAACGTATAAATGCCGGTGCTCGCCTCGAAGGTCTGTCCTACAGCCGTTTGATGGGTGCTTTGCACAAAGCCGGCATCGAAATTAACCGTAAGACTTTGGCCGATTTGGCCATGAACGAACCTCAGGCATTTAAAGCCATCGTTCTACAGGCCAAAAACGCTTAATTTTAGACTCATTCATATTGAAGAAAAAAGCCTCGAGGAATTCGAGGCTTTTTCTTTAAATAAAAGCTTTAGAACTTGCTTTTTATAGTTTTTTTTATTATATTTGTGATACAGAAGTCGTATCAACATTGATTGGTAGACTCATCAAATTATTCAAGAACACCGAGACAAGCTCAAGACTACAATGGCGGGCCGCAATTCGAGAGAATCGCTTAAGCGCAGCGGATTACAAAGGAACCTTGGCACTCAAATCCTGTCATTCGGAGTTTCACATATCTCATTGGTGCGGCTTCTTCCCATAACAAAGCCCTCTAACCTTTACGGTTAGAGGGCTTCGCTATTATTTATGCAGTAACGCCGGTTACTCTGCGAAACGTTTGATGATATTATATGCCTTATAAATTCCCAACTGCCCGGCCATCCTTAAATCATTCAACCCCTTTTCCCTATCCCCAAGATTGATTTGTGCAATTCCTCTGTTAAACCATGCATCCTCAAATTCAGGATTGAGCTCCAAAGCCTTGGTATAATCTATCAGAGCATTCCGATAATCGCGTTGTATGCAACGAATGTTTGCTCGGTTGTAGTAAGCATAAATAAAATGGGGATCCAATTTCAGCACCTGGTCATAATCACGCATCACTAGCTCGTAATCCGTACCAAATGCTTTTTCACCGATGGAATAGCCATTCGTTATTGAAAATTCTTCAGCATCCGATGATTCTTGATTTGAATTTTTGGAAAAGACATTGCGTTGCTCTTTTATGATCTTATTGTTCGTGTACTCCACATTGATCTTTTTAAAACGAAGGTTTGCACGTTCGAAATAAGCCAATACCATTTTGTCATTTAATTGCAGTGCTCTGGATAAATCGTCGATGGCACTGGATAAATCCTGAACCAAAGCAAAATCAATGCTGCGAGCAAAAAATAACGCAGCTATATCCGGATTTTGACCAATTCGACTGGAATATTCATCAATGGAGTTAAAATGAAAATCAGCTTGTTCCGTGGTCAATGCTTTATCCTGATTGCTTATACGCAATTTTTGCATATCCTTTACACCTGAATCTGAAAGTTCAGACAAATATTTGCTGTAATCCATCACCCTCCTTACAGGACCTGGACGCGATTTTTCATAAAAAGTGATGAAAAATAAATCCTCCATTTGAATCTCAATGTTTCTATCCTGAACACGTCCGCGCATTGGATTTTGATATTTATTGGCACCGGAGTTCTCTGTTTCCGCAACAATGAACTTATTATAATTTGTCATGTCATGTTTCTTTTCTTCAGTGGTATCTGAAGCAGCTACTTTTGTAACCTTATTATTGGCACGATCCTGTTTCATTTTATCTTCTATATTCCAGGCAGTAAAATAATCTTTGTCAGCCCCTTTGGCATCGCCCATTTTCTTGCGGGCTTCAGACCTTTGATAATAGGCAGGTGTAAAATTGGGATATTCAGTGATAATGGATGTGAAGTCAATAATTGCGCCCCTATGATCTCCGACATTCTGTTTAAGCAATCCACGGTTATATATGGCCATGTAATTATTCGGTTCCAGAAAGAGAACCTTGTCGAAATCTTCTATGGCACGATTTATATCTCCCACCTGTGAACGTATTATTCCGCGGTTAAAATATGCCAAACTGGAGTTGGGATCTAGACTGATACTGCGGTCAAAGTCATTCAGTGTTCCTCTCAGGTCGTTCAGGTTAAAATGGGTCAATCCTCTGTTGATATAATATGAAGGATTTTCAGGATCAAGACGGATTGCTTCATCTAAATCTGGTAAAGCATTGGAGAAATCTTTCATGGCCAGATAAAGCCATCCGCGTCCGGCTCTTGCCGGTGCATAGAACCTGTCCACCGATAAAGCTCTGCTAAAATCATCGACAGCAGCAAGAGTATCACCCTTTTCTACATATAATTGAGCCCGGCACATGTAACCGTTTACAAATGAAGGATATCGGCGAACAAGGTCATTCAGGCTGGCAAGAGCATCTGAATATTTCTTGGCATAAGTCTGTGACAAACCCTTATTAAGCATAAGAATTTGATTTTCTACATCAAATTCCAGACCTTTCTGACAATCAGCCACCGCCTCTTCATACTTTCTAAGGCTCATGCGAGCGTAACTTCGGCATAGATATGCTCTAACCAAGAAATTATTGCGTTCCAGCGCTTTCGTACAATCCTCTTCTGCACCTGCATAATCATCGAGATTAAGTTTAGCTGCAGCACGATAAAAAAAAGGCTCAGCAAGATAAGGTTTTGTCTTGATGACCTGATTAAAATATTGGATGGATAACACGTAGTCTTCAAAATACAAAGCATTCTTGCCAACGGCCATCATACGATCTGTATTTATTTGAGCAACAGCTGAAGTAATGAAGAATATACTCAGAATTGCGATACTTATTAATTGTTTCATTTTATAACTTTTCCTTTGAAAAGATTGACAAAAATAATTCCGGCCCTTTCTGGTACTGGCTTATCTTTTATACTAAACCAATCTTGATTCAAAGATACAGGGTTTGAAATAAGTATCAATTTATTTAGGTTAAAAATGGTTTTTTTAAGGGATTTTTAATACAACCTACATACCTTTAACCTTATAATAAGGTTTTGACTTTCCTTTTAAAATGGAGGTCAATTTCGATTTGATCAGTTGTTTGCGAATTGGGCTGATGCGATCAGTAAAAACTTTTCCCTCCAGATGGTCATATTCGTGCTGGATAACACGAGCCTCGTAATCTTCAAAATCCTCTTCATGTTGAACAAACTGATCATCCTGATAACGAATTCTGATTTTAGTACTTCTCGATACATTTTCATGAATATCGGGTAAACTAAGACAGCCTTCTTCCATTGTACATATTTCCTGATAAAATTCCACAATTTTCGGATTAATGAAGGTTTTCCTGTAATCCTTGTATTTTGGGTATTCTTCCGCAAGTGATGTAAGGTCTATCACAAACAGACGGATGGAAAGGCCAACCTGAGGTGCGGCAAGTCCTACGCCATCGGCTTTGGCCATGGTTTCATACATGTTTGCCACTAGATCACCAATACCCTGATATTCTATAGTTATGTCTTCTGTGGTTTTTCTTAAAACCTGCTGTCCATATAAATAAATCGGCAATTGCATTTCTTATCTTTTTGATTCTAAATATGATTGTAAAATTATAACCGCGCTGATCTCATCCACCAGGGCTTTATTTTGTCTGTCTTTTTTTTTCAAGCCACCCTCAAGCATCGCCTGATGAGCCAAAACGGAAGTGAATCGCTCATCAACATATTCAATCGGAATCTTAGGCAATGTTTTATGAAGAAGACACACGAATGGTTCAATATACTTCATTGATTCTGAAGGTTGATTGTTCATCTGTTTGGGCAATCCGACAATGATACGCTCCACAACTTCATTTTTGGTATAGTCCACCAAATATTTTAAAAGTTCATGACTAAGAACTGTCGTCAAACCACCAGCAATCAGTTTCAAACTGTCTGTAACAGCCAACCCAGTTCGCTTCCGTCCATAATCAATGGCAAGGATTCTTCCCATCTTCTCTATTTTCCAGAGAATTGCATCATTCTACTCAAATATTTCCCGATAATGTCAAATTCAATATTGACCACAGATCCTTTCTTAATCTGATGGAAATTGGTGTTTTCATAGGTGTAGGGTATAATGGAGACTTCAAAACTATTCTCCTTCGAATTACAAACAGTCAGACTTACGCCATTAACTGTTACAGATCCTTTTTCTACGGTAACGTAACCTTCTTTAGCCATTTTAGTATTAAGAGGATACTCAAAACAATAACGCCAGCTACCTTCTGTTTCCATGACACTAACGCATACAGCGGTCTGGTCTACATGACCCTGCACGATATGCCCGTCAAGGCGACCATTCATAAGCATACTCCGTTCCAGATTCACCTTATCGCCAATTTTCAACAAACCAAGATTGGATCGGTCAAGGGTTTCCTGGATGGCAGTGACTGTGTAGCTATCATTATCAACATGGACAACTGTCAGACATACACCGTTGTGCGATATACTCTGATCAATTTTAAGCTCATTGATAAAGAAGCACTTCAGGCTTAAATGGAGATTCCCATTCTCCTGGCGCAACCTTGTAACTTCAGCAGCTTCTTCAATTATTCCTGAAAACATATAAAAACTTTTTTTAATGAAACCTTAGAATTTTACTTCCGGAGCCTTGGCTGCAGCTTCTTCTGCTTCGAAATATACTTTCTTTTCAAATCCGAACATTCCAGCTATAATGTTTCTCGGGAATCGGCGAATCATCACATTGAAACCCTGAGCTGCATCGTTGAAACGTTGACGCTCCACGGATATGCGATTTTCAGTGCCTTCCAGCTGAGCCTGAAGTTCTAGAAAGTTTTGATTGGCTTTCAGATCCGGATATTTTTCAACAGTCACCAACAAGCGGTTCAAGGTAGAACCCACTTCAGATTGAGCGGCCTGATACTTTGCCAGACTTTCGGGAGTCATGTTGGTCGGATTGATCGTTGTCTGAGAAGCTTTGGCACGTGCTTCAACCACAGCATTCAAAGTACTTTTTTCGTGAGCGGCATAACCCTTTACTGTTGCCACCAAATTTGGAATTAAGTCTGAACGACGTTGATACTGACTTTCTACGTTGGCCCAAGTCTTAGCTACATTTTCATCAGCCGTAACCATACCATTATATTGACTCATACCCCAGAAAAAAACAATCACAATAATGCCTAAAATTGACAGGCTAGCAATCACACCTTTGTTCATATTTCTAATGTGTTAATATTCAATTATTTAAAACTAAAAAACTAAAAAACAAATATTTTTAATAATTCTCAAGTGAAAAAATAACTCAGCAAGAGGTTTCGTCATAAATCCGACATCAACGCCAACCGCCAGTTGCTCCTCCACCGCCAGACATACCACCTCCGAAAGAGCCACCTCCAAGGCCACCCCCTCCGAAACCACCTCTGCCACCCCTCACAGGCACTACCACAACCATCGGAATCGTATATCTCTTCCTCAACTCATGATGACAATTGGCACAGCTGTATATCTTCACTCCTTCTCCACAACTGAGCGGTGTAGGAGCCGACAATATTTTGTCCGATTCCTGTGCAAATGTCTTGAATCCACAATTCGGACAGATTTTATAATTGGTGAAACTCTTGGCATAAGGCAAAAATAACCGATGTCCACATTCAAGACAGACCCATGCATCATAATCTATGGAACCAACCATTTCTTCTGCCTGTTGTCCGGTGCTCAGATAAACATCCTCTTGCTTTTCGGTCATCAGTGTCAACGGCTTTCCGCAATCAGGGCAAAGACGGGGCATACGCCTATATTTCTTTAACTTACGGCTATACCATACATAAAAGAAGATCATAGTCAAAGGAAAGATAACGGCCAAGAAACCAAAACCACCCTTTGATGTGGAAAGTGCTTTATAAGCCGAATATGGTTCCTGATCACCCAAAGTCTTGATTTTCTTGCTGGAGCCATAGGAACTAAGTATCAAAACCAAAATGGACAAAAGCATATAGACCATCAGGATATTGCCCCATTTAGCTTTGAGTCTTGCCTGCTCTGCAGCCTTTTCAGCCTGCATATCCGCCTTGATTTCCTCTGCCGCCTTTGGGTCAGAAATCACTTTTACGATAGCTTGAGCTCCAGCCAAAAGTCCTTCTCCGTATTTACCCTCACGCATATGAGGTACAATATTTTTTTGGATGAT
>JALNXZ010000103.1 GCA_023230125.1 Bacteroidales bacterium
ATGAAGGCCCGCCTTCTGCAAACGGAATGCCGGGTATTCATCATGTCATGGCCCGTTCCATCAAAGATATATTTTGCCGCTACAAAACAATGAAAGGATATCAAGTCCTACGCAAGGCCGGCTGGGACACCCACGGACTTCCTGTAGAGCTTGGTGTTGAAAAAGAACTGGGCATTACAAAAGAAGATATCGGCAAAAAGATTTCCGTCATAGACTACAACAAAGCCTGTCGCAAGAATGTCATGAAATTCACCAAAGAATGGGAAGACTTGACACACCAGATGGGCTACTGGGTCAATATGGACGATCCGTACATTACGTATGACAATCGCTACATCGAAACCCTTTGGTATTTGCTGAAGGAATTATACAAAAAAGGTTTGCTATACAAAGGCTATACCATCCAGCCATATTCGCCGGCGGCAGGTACAGGTCTTAGCTCACATGAACTGAACCAGCCCGGTTGTTACAGGGATGTCAAGGATACCACTTGTGTGGCTCAATTTAAGATCAAAAACCCGAAAGACGAATGGACCAAATTTGGTGATGCCAGCTTCATCGCTTGGACTACCACGCCCTGGACCTTGCCTTCCAACACGGCATTGTGTGTAGGACAGAACATCAAATATGTGGCTGTTCAGAGTTACAATCCCTATACCGGAATACCAATGACCTATATTCTGGCCAAGGATTTGGTTTCTATCCATTTCAATCAGAAAGCAGCCGATCTGGACTTAAATTCCTACAAGTCGGGAGATAAACTGATTCCTTACAAGGTGCTGGATTTTGAGTATCAAGGCTCTGAACTTGTCGGCATAGAATATGAACAACTGATTCCGTGGGTGAATCCGGGTAAAGGTGCTTTTCGCGTCATTTCCGGAGACTATGTCACCACGGAGGATGGAACCGGAATCGTGCACATCGCACCGACCTTCGGTGCTGATGATGACCGTGTAGCCAGGACTTTCGGCGTACCTGCCATGTTGATGCCGGACAAGGACGGTAATATGCGTCCTATGGTTGATCCGACCGGCAAGTTCTACAAACTGGAAGATTTGGATCAGGAATATGTCAAAACAAACATCAATGTTGAACTTTATTCAGAATATGCCGGTCGTTTTGTGAAGAATGCATACGATCCCAATCTGACAGAAAACGATGCGACATTGGATATCGATCTCTGTGTTATGATGAAACAGCAGAACCTGGTGTTCAAGATTGAGAAGCATGTCCATAGCTATCCACATTGCTGGCGTACGGATAAGCCTATCTTGTATTATCCGCTCGACAGCTGGTTCATCAAGTCTACCGCTTGTCGCGAAAGGATGATGGCACTCAACAATACCATCCATTGGAAGCCTCAATCTACCGGAACCGGCCGTTTCGGTAAATGGCTGGAAAACCTGCAGGATTGGAACCTTTCCCGCAGTCGTTATTGGGGAACGCCTCTGCCCATCTGGCGTACAGAAGACGGGAATGAGGAAAAATGCCTCGGTTCCGTGGCTGAATTATATGATGAGATAGAAAAATCCGTCAGGGCAGGTTTCATGAAGTCCAATACGCTTGGTGATTTTGAGCCCGGTAAATATACAGCAGAAAATTACAATCAGATAGATTTGCACCGTCCATACGTGGATGATGTCATCCTGGTCTCTCCGTCCGGAAAGCCCATGAAACGTGAAACAGACTTGATTGACGTTTGGTTTGATTCAGGTGCCATGCCTTATGCACAGATCCACTATCCGTTTGAAAACAAGGAAGCGTTCGATTCCCGTTCCAATTTCCCGGCAGATTTCATCGCTGAAGGTGTGGACCAGACCCGTGGTTGGTTCTTTACCCTGCATGCCATTGCGACCATGGTGTTTGATACAGTTTCCTTTAAGAATGTGGTTTCCAACGGTCTGGTGCTCGACAAGAACGGTAACAAGATGTCCAAACGTCTTGGAAATGCTGTCGATCCGTTCTCAACCATCGAGAAATTCGGATCAGACCCATTGCGTTGGTATATGATTACCAATGCCTCTCCATGGGACAACCTGAAATTTGATCCGGAAGGTATTGAAGAGGTTCGTCGTAAATTCTTTGGTACCTTATTCAATACCTATTCTTTCTTTTCCCTATATGCCAATGTGGATGGCTTTATCTATCAGGAAGCTGAAGTCCCTATGGAGAAACGGCCTGAGATTGACCGTTGGATTTTGTCACAGCTGAACAGTCTGATTCGTGAAGTCGATGATTGTTATAACACCTACGAACCGACCAAGGCCGGACGTGCCATCAGTGATTTTGTCAGTGAAAATCTGAGCAACTGGTATGTCCGCTTAAATCGCAAACGTTACTGGGGTGGGGACTATTCGGAAGATAAGATAGCCGCCTATCAGACCTTGTACACTTGTTTAGAGACGGTGTCCAGACTGATGGCTCCCATTGCTCCTTTTTACGCCGATCAACTTTTCCGTGACCTGAATGCCGTGACTGGAAATGATCAAACCAAATCGGTACATTTGGCTGACTTTCCTAAATTTGACATCCATCTGATTGATGAGGAACTGGAAGCCCGTATGCAAATTGCCCAGCAGATCTCGTCCATGGTTCTGGCTTTACGTCGCAAAGTGAGCATCAAGGTACGTCAACCACTTACTGCCATCATGATCCCTGCCGCAGATGCTCAGCAAAAAGCACACATCGAAGCGGTCAGTAACCTGATTTTGGGAGAAGTGAATGTCAAGAGCCTTCATTTTGTGGACAATACCGTTGGTATATTGGTGAAACGCATCAAGCCTGATTTTAAGAAACTTGGTCCGAAATGCGGGAAGCAGATGAAACAGGTTGCTGCCATATTCAAAGAAATGAGACAAGATGAAATTGCCGCTTTCGAAAATCAATCCGGTTGTAAAATCAATATTGATGGACAAATCATAGATGTTGAGATATCTGATGTGGAAATTCTTTCCGAGGATATTCCAGGTTGGCTGGTTGCCAATGACGGTCGTCTGACTGTCGCTTTGGATATTACCATGACCGATGAGCTTCGCGAGGAAGGCTTGGCCAGAGAATTGGTGAATCGCATTCAGAACATCCGTAAGGCCAACGGCTATGAGATAACCGACAAAATCAAGATTGTGATTTCATATCATGAGGAAATATCTGCGACCTTGAGTAAGTGGAAAAGTTACATCATGACACAGACACTTGCTGAAAGTCTTGAATTGGTAGAAACGGTCGAGGATGGCGTTTCTCTTGATTTGGATAATATGGATTGCATGATGAACGTGAAAAAAATATAGCTGAATTCTTTTCTGATCATCATACAATTTTCAATTTTTATTTGTTGTTGACTTCGCTTTTGTATATATTCGCGGATTCTTTTTTCGAGGTTTAAAATTACTTTTTTTTCAAACTTTTTTGTAAAAAATAGAAACATATGTCAGACAAGTTTAGATACTCAGATGCGGAATTGGAAGAGTTCCGTGCCATCATAGATGAAAAATTGGTTAAGGCCAGAGCAGATTATGAGCAATTAAAGGACAGCGTCACCAATATGGATGGAAATGACGTCATGGACACCTCTCCAACATTCAAGAATTTTGATGAAGGAGCCAATACGATGTTGAAAGAAGAGACCGGCCGTATGGCTCAGCGTCAGATGAAATTTATTCAGCACCTTGAAGCTGCCATGATACGTATTGAAAACAAAACTTACGGAATCTGCCGTGAAACAGGTCAATTGATTCCAAAAGAACGTTTACGTGCAGTTCCTCATGCAACCCTGACCATTGAAGCAAAAAGCGACAAAAGATAAATGATGCCTAAACTTTCAAGGGGCTGGAAAGTCTCTCTTATTATTTTTCTGATTTTATTGGTCGATCAGGCTCTCAAAATTTGGATAAAGACCCATATGTGTATGCACGAAAGCATTCAAGTCACAGATTGGTTTTATCTCTATTTTACCGAAAATAATGGAATGGCTTTTGGTATTGAGCTTTTTGATAAATTATTTCTGACACTTTTTCGTATTGCTGCTGTCGTGGCACTTTTTTGGTATCTGTATCGGATTTGCCCCAAGAAAACGACTCGTTTAGGATATTGTGTCTGCATTTCACTGATTATAGCCGGTGCCTTGGGCAATATTATCGATTGCCTTTTTTATGGCCTCATTTTTAATGACAGCATCGGACAGGTGGCTGTACTTTTCCCTGAAGGTGGTGGATACAGCTCTTTCCTTTATGGCAAAGTGGTAGATATGTTCTATTTTCCGTTGATTGACACCAATTACCCAAATTGGATGCCGTTTGTTGGTGGAGACCATTTTATTTTTTTCAGGCCGGTATTCAATCTAGCTGATTCTGCCATTTCCGTCGGCATCGTCCTTTTATTGTTATTCTATCACCGTGATTTATCTGAAGTTTCTACAGCAAAAGAAGAAATAGGAACTTCAGCCAATAAATAAACCATCATGTCTAAATTTCGTTTGATTTTTGGGCTGTTTCTAGTTTTGGTGAGTCTGACCTCTTGCCGTCCAAGAAATGTCTTATCTAGAAGCGATATGACGGATGTTTTATATGATATCCATCTGACAGATGTTTTGTTGAACGAAGGAGTCATCTATCAGAACTCTTCGTGGACACATGGCTTGAATTCGGATGACTTTGCAGATATGGCCTATCAGTCTGTTCTTCGAAAACATGGCATTGATGAGAAAACTTTCTACACTTCAGTAAGCTACTACAGCAAAAAATTAAACTTGTATATCAAAATCTATGCTGCTGTTGATAAACGCTTGCAAGATTATATTAATGAAATTAATGACACGAAATATATAGTTCCGACAGTTGCTCAGGTTTTGGCCGGTCTGAAAATAGATACCCTTGAATTGCAGAAAAAGTATCGATATGCCCTGTACTGCTCTGATACAGTTCCTGTCAGAAACCTGTTCCTCCCTGCTGACTCTTTGCCATCCCATGCAGCATGGTATACTCGTCAATGGTTGCACAAGCCAGGTGATGGTTTTGCTGCGTTTTCCATGGTTGCTCATATACGTCGAATGATTTTTGTAGACTCCCTGGTTGTGAAAGATTCTGTCTTTCTTGCTGATACTATTTCTGGAAACACCAAGGTCGTTATACATTCGGATGTTTCCGGGAATGTGACCAAAGAAATCGTAGCTACCCAAGCCAGAAAAATGCCGCCCCGGAATTTTCAAAAAATGGAAAGGGAGGATGAGTTACAAGGACGCTTCAAAAAAAGATTGAATCAAAAAAAGCAAATCGATCGATGAAATGCTTTGCTGCGCAATATTTTTGTTCAGGCAAGGGAAAAATAGGAAAGAAGCAAATCCTTTGTCTTGATGATGAAGGAGTCCTTCTTTCCATTCGGCCGTTTGACGAAGAGGCAGCATCCACCGCTTTTCTGAACGGAGTGTTGTGTCCTGCATTCGGTCTGCCCGGCAGCAAAACCATTTTGACACCGGATGAAGCAGGCTTTTTGCTGAAGAGGGTTACAAAAATCAATCCAAAACTTCCTGTGGGCGACTTTCTGGATATATATACCAACGTCCCCGATCTGAAAATTGGTTCGAAACCCAAGTTGTGGTGTATCGAACCTTTGGATCTTAAAAAACTTTTGTTGTTGGATGACTCATCTGTCTATTCTGTCTTTCCGTAAAGTCTGCGACGGAATTCTGAGCAAACGATAGCGGTTGCAGCAGATACGTTCAATGATTCCGAACCTGTTTTTTCAAGCGGAAAGTCTGGTATATAGAGCTTTTGAGTGACAAATTTTGCGGTGGATTCTCTGATCCCGTTTCCTTCATTTCCCATCACAATGAGCCCTTCTGAAGGTAATTCACAATGATAGATGACTTCTCCTTCCAGGAATGTCCCGAAAACCGGTAGGTCTGTTTTTTCGAACATGGACTGAAGGGACATATAGTGAATTTTTACACGGCCGATGGCACCCATGGTGGCTTGTACGGTTTTTGGATGATAGGCG
>JALNXZ010000104.1 GCA_023230125.1 Bacteroidales bacterium
TGCCGAGTTAATCAGATTCTTCGAAAAAAACGGAAGTTATACCGACAATAGCCAAAAAGAATTGCTAAACGTCGCCTGTTCTGAAGAGTTGGCTTTCACTGCAAAAGAATGGAAATCCAAAAGTCTGCTGGAACAGCAGAATATCCTGATGTCTTACCGAATCGCCTATCTGGGTGATTCCATGGTAAACTGGTGTCCCAAACTTGGTACTGTCCTCGCCAATGACGAAGTCAGCGAAGGACTTTCCTTACGTGGTGGCTACCCAGTTGAACAAAAAGTGATGCGCCAATGGTGTCTGCGTATCTCCGCATATGCCCAACGGTTGTTGGATGGACTAAATATTCTAGATTGGTCTGATTCCCTGAAAGACACACAACGTAACTGGATTGGTCGAAGCGAAGGTGCTGAACTGAAATTCAAGGTAAACGATTCCGGCATCGACTTCACTGTATTCACGACCCGTGCCGATACGGTTTTCGGCGTCACCTTCATGGTTCTCGCTCCTGAAAGCGAGTTGGTTGGCCAATTGACCACCCCGGAACAAAAATCCGAGGTGGATGCATATATTCTGAACACCAAGAAACGTACGGAGCGCGAACGCATTGCAGATAGAAGGGTCACAGGTGTTTTTTCAGGAGCTTACGCCGTCAATCCTTTTACAAACGAACCCATTCCTGTCTGGATCAGCGATTATGTGCTTGCCGGATACGGTACCGGTGCCATCATGGCTGTTCCTGCTCATGATTCCAGAGACTATGCTTTTGCCAAACATTTCAATCTGCCCATCATTCCGCTGATTGAAGGAGCAGATGTCAGCGAGGAAAGTTTCGACGCGAAAGAAGGTATCATGATGAATTCCGGATTTCTAAATGGCCTGAACGTCAAGGAGGCCATTGCCAAAACGAAGAGCTATGTTAATGAAAATAATTTGGGGCGTATCAAAGTCAATTACCGTCTGCGTGACGCCATCTTCAGCCGCCAACGCTATTGGGGAGAACCTTTCCCCGTATATTACAAGGACGGTATGCCCTACATGCTGGACGAGAATAAACTGCCACTGGAATTGCCGGAAGTAAATAATTTCCTGCCTACAAATACAGGTGAGCCTCCTCTCGGAAATGCCAAAAACTGGAAAACAGAAGAAGGTTATCCGCTTGAGCTCAACACCATGCCCGGCTTTGCCGGTTCTTCCGCCTACTACCTGCGCTATATGGATCCGCACAATGACAAGGCTTTGGTAAGCAAAGAGGCAAATGATTATTGGGAACAAGTCGATTTATACGTCGGAGGTACGGAACACGCCACCGGCCATTTGATATACAGCCGTTTCTGGAATAAGTTTCTGTTTGACCTTGGTTTGATCTGCAAAGACGAACCTTTCAAGAGACTGATCAACCAGGGCATGATTCAGGGGCGTTCCAATTTTGTATACCGCATCAAGGACACGAATACTTTCGTTTCCTGCAACCTAAAAGATAAGTACGACACCACAGAGATTCATGTAGACGTAAACATGGTCAGCAATGACATCTTGGATATCGATAAATTCAAAAAATGGAGTCCGGATTATGCCAACGCAGCATTTATTCTCGAAGAGGGCAAATATATTTGCGGATGGGCTGTTGAAAAGATGTCAAAATCTATGTACAATGTCGTGAATCCGGATGACATTGTGGAAAGGTTCGGAGCCGACACACTTCGTCTCTACGAGATGTTCCTGGGGCCGGTTGAGCAATCGAAGCCATGGGATACCAACGGAATTGACGGGGTACATCGTTTCCTGAAAAAACTATGGAACCTTTGTACCAACGAAAACGGTTTCGAATTCAGTCATGCAGAAGCTACCAAAGACGAACTCAAGGCTTTGCACAAACTGATCAAGAAAATTAGTTGGGACATCGAACACTTCTCCTACAACACTTCCGTTAGTGCCTTTATGATTTGTGTCAACGAACTGGTCGGCCTGAAATGTAATAAACGCAGCATCATCGAACCGCTCATCATTCTGCTGACCCCCTTTGCTCCGCACTTCTGTGAGGAGATCTGGGAAGCTCTTGGAAATAAGGACAGCATCTGTGATGCCAAATGGCCTGAATGCAATGAAGCTTACTTGCAGGAATCGGTCTTTACCTATCCCATCTCCTTTAACGGCAGAACCCGTTTCATGATGGATTTTGCGGCAGATGCCAGCATAGAGGACATCAAGTCAGCAGCATTGGCGAATCCTGCTGCTCATAAATGGCTGGAGGGGAAAATTCCAAAAAAGATTATTGTTGTTCCAAAGAAGATTGTAAATATTGTAATATAAAGGTTCTGTAAATTTGAAATTAAAAGTTTTGAGTCATGTCAAACAAATTCAAGATTGAAGCCATTAAAGAATATTTTACAATTGTCATCGGTCTATCATTATATGCCTTTGGATGGACAGGTTTTCTCCTGCCGCATGAGATAACAACCGGGGGCGTTACAGGTATTGGGGCCTTGATTTATTTTGCAAATGGATTTCCGGTCGCAGCCACTTATTTCATCATCAATATTGTTCTGCTCTTTTTTTCAATCAGGGAATTCGGTTGGAAGTTTAGCCTGAAAACCATTTTCGGAGTTTTCGTGCTTACCTTTTTCCTGTCTGTTGCGCCGGCTTTGATCAAGAAGCCGTTATTGGTGCAAGAGCCGTTCATGGCTTGTGTCATCGGTGGTGTCCTTACCGGATTTGGCATTGGAATCGTCTTCACGGCCAATGGCAGTACGGGAGGCACTGATATCGTGGCCAAGATCATCAACAAATACAGCAATGTCACGTTGGGAAGAGGACTATTATATATAGATTTGTGCATCATCTCCTCATCCTATATCTTGTTTCAAAGCTTTGAAAAAATATTATTTGGTCTGGTAACACTTGTCATCAGTACGTATTTTGTAGACTTTGTTGTAAACGGAGTCAGACAGTCTGTCCAATTTCTGATTGTTTCCGGACAATCTGAAGATATCGCAAAACGTATTGTTATAGAGGCACATCGTGGTGTGACAGTGTTACATGGGATGGGATGGTATTCCAAAAAGCCAACCGAGGTTCTGATGGTCATGGCTAAAAAGAACGAATCGGTCAAGATTTTCAGAATTATAAAGCAGTGCGATCCTCAGGCTTTTGTCTCACAAAGTTCCGTTATCGGAGTCTATGGAGAGGGCTTTGACATGATTAAATCAAAATAAGACAAACGATATGAAACGAGCTCTTCTTTCACTTTCTCTTTTGCTGCTTGCATGTAACGCTTTTGCCCAAAAAGGTTTCGGTGTAGATGGATCCATTGGAATGGGTCGTAATGGAGGAGACTTGGTCTATCCGCTTTTAATAGAAGGAAGGGTTCAGTTTAATGACAACATCTCTCTTAATCTGGGTTTGGGGTTATGGAATTCCGGTTTCAAAGGCGTTTGGAAAGTGGATGGGACAACGACTTCCACCTTATACCAATTAACCAGCGACAAAACCCTTCCAAGTATACAGCTTAGTCCTCGGGTCCAAATCCCTATTTTTAATTTATATGATAGACAGGTTCGTCTTTTTGTAGAACCTAAACTCTATTTCTTGCCATTTTCCGCTCAGAAAGTCAACCTCGAAGAAATTTACCACGACATTTTGGTTGATGATATTACTCAGGAAAAAACATATAAAGCAACTGGTCAAACCAATAATACGACTTTTAAAAGCGAATGTCACCCCAGGTTGTACACTGGTATTCAGGCAGGCTTGGTCTTTGAATTGGTCGAAAATATTGATCTGGCCATCAGCTATGGCTATACAAAAATGGATTTATTTGAGGACTTAAGAGGTAAAGCCATTGAGAACTGGTCATTTGACCCTTATCTTCCACAAACTGATCTGCATCTCATTAGCGTCAGCTTTTTGATAAATTTCGACTTGAATTGATTTTTGGGCGAACTTAACTGTTCTTATCGACGCTCACAGGCAGTATTAATACATTCGCCCAAACAAAAAATATATGACTTTTGAATCATTAGGCTTATCACCCGCTTTATTGAAAGCACTTGCAGATCAGAATTACACGCAGCCTTACCCCATTCAAATGGAGGCCATTCCTGCCATTTTAAACAAAAAAGATGTCTTAGGTATCGCTCAGACTGGTTCAGGAAAAACAGCTGCCTATGTCTTGCCCATTTTAATGAATCTGCAAGATATCGCTCCTTCTCAAAACAGGTATGTCAATATTTTGGTACTTGTCCCTACCCGCGAATTGGCCATGCAGGTCAGCGAGGTCTTTTATAAACTCGGCAAGGATCTTCCAAGACGCATCAAAACGATGGCCGTTTACGGAGGCGTTTCAATCAATCCACAGATGATGCGGATGAATGGTGTCAATGTCCTGATAGCAACACCCGGACGTTTGCTGGAGTTGACTGAATCAAATGCAGTACACTTATCCGATATTGATACGCTGGTACTGGATGAGGCAGACAAAATGCTGAATATAGGCTTCAAAGAAGAGATGAACCGCATCATCGCCCTTTTACCCAAAAGACGCCAGAACCTCTTGTTTTCCGCAACGCTGAATGAAGATATCACCGCCATCAACCAAATACTTTTGCACAATCCGTTGGTCATTAAGATTGAACCCGAAGAAGATTACTTCGACTTGATCGATCAACTGGGATATTTTGTTTCAGAAGAGCGGAAAGGCCCCCTTTTAAGATATATTATTAAAAGTCAGGATTTACAACAGGTTCTTGTTTTTGCCTCATCTGTCTACAAAGCCGATACGGTAGCCGACAAACTTCGAAAAAATGGAATAAAGGCTACGGCCATACACAGTAAGAAAAGTCAGGGAGCCAGAACAGAAGCTCTGTCAAAATTTAAATCAGGCGACCTGCGTGTGCTGGTTGCTACCGATTTGATATCACGTGGCATTGATATCAAATTCTTACCACACGTCATCAATTATGAGTTACCCCGCTCACCCAAAGACTATATCCACCGGATTGGAAGAACCGGCCGTGCAGAATCTCCGGGTCAAGCCATTTCTCTAGTATCACCCGAAGAGCTGCATCACTTCCGAATCATTCAAAAAAAGATGGGAAAACCGATTACGATGATTGACAGTGAAGGAATAAATTTGAAAGGTTTTTAAATAGATATTTCACATTTCTCTAAATATGTATATCTTTGTATCGAATTTGTGGAAGGATTTGGACGCTTGCAACCACATGAAAAAATGCTAAAGAACAAAAATATAGTCCGCGCTTACGCGCAATATCCTCCTTCAAATTTTATAATATCGGACAGTGCTTCTCAAATAGTACCAGTCTAAGTTTTTATTTTAAAATATTATAAAATGGCTTATTTATTTACGTCCGAGTCCGTTTCTGAAGGACATCCGGATAAAGTTTCCGATCAGATTTCTGATGCGCTCCTAGATGAGTTTCTTGCTTTTGACCCGGAATCAAAAGTTGCTTGTGAAACTTTGGTAACAACCGGTCAGGTTATTCTTGCAGGTGAAGTCAAGTCAAAAGCTTATGTTGACTTGCAGGATGTCGCCCGCAAGGTGATCAACAAAATTGGATACACCAAGAGTGAATACATGTTTGATGGCAACTCCTGTGGGGTGTTCTCGGCTATTCACGAACAATCGGCTGATATCAACCGAGGCGTGGATGGTGCGGCCAAAGTTGACCCCATGAATCAAGGAGCCGGTGACCAAGGTATGATGTTTGGTTATGCCACGAATGAAACCGCAAATTACATGCCTTTGGCCTTGGATTTGGCTCATGGATTGTTGCTGGAACTTGCTGAAATCCGTCGCGAAGGGGTCATCCCATACCTGCGTCCTGACGCAAAATCTCAGGTAACCATCGAATATGATGACAACAACAAACCTGTTCGCATCGACACCATCGTCATTTCAACACAACATGACGAATTCA
>JALNXZ010000105.1 GCA_023230125.1 Bacteroidales bacterium
CTTTTTACCGTAAAGTTCGTCTGAAACGAAAGGTATTCCTATTGATAAAGGCATTCTGGCACCCATTGACCATTTTTCGATGATCAACCGGTTGCCAACAGACTGGTTTTCGGACATAGCGGAAGTTGTTATCCTGATTGTTTCAAAAAACATCATCCGAATAAAAATAGCCAATATTGCGGCTATACATAAAATGCCGACCAGTTTTTTAGCGTTCATGAAACGAGCATGTTTGTAAAACGTCCAGGTTTATGATAAAATGGATATGCGAGTTCTATATGACTTTAGACGAAAAAATGATTATCATATAAAGAATCTTTTTTTCAGCCTTAATAAGCTTTCTTGAAAAAACGATTCCATCTGATTTTTCCATTGAGAAAGCTTCTGTCTTTATCTAAAGACAACCATACGCAAATAGGTTTTCCGACGATATGGTCTTCAGGAACAAACCCCCAGAAACGAGAATCTGCAGAATTATGCCTGTTGTCACCCATCATCCAGTAGTAATCCATTTTAAAAGTATAGGTGTCGGCTCTTTTTCCGTTAATAAATACTTTTCCATCCTTGGTTTCGATATTCTGCGCTTCATAATTGCGGATAACGCGTTCATAAAAAATTAGATTATTTTTCGTAAGCTTGATGGTGGATCCTTTGGCTGGTATCCAAAGTGGCCCGAAATTATCGCGGGACCATTTGATATCATCATTCAAAGGATAGGTTGTTCCTCCCAGATTGTAGCCTCCCAGCATATCTGATTCGATAATGACCGTATCAATGGCGACACTGCTTTTTAAGGTCTGAATCAATGCTTGAGTAGCTGGAAAACGGTAAACGGGGTTTAAGCTCCCGTTAACATTTTTCTTGAAAGGCAAATAGTTGAACACTTCGTTATCTTCCGTAAACAATTCCCTGTCTTCCTTGCTGACTCCCCATTTTCGGAATTGTTCATCTGAAATATAAGAACCTTTGGTCTGGACAAAATAATTATACTGCACACCAGGTTCGTCTTTGATGGCAACGCCATTGATGAAAACCTGATTGTTGACAATTTTGATGGTTTCTCCGGGAAGGCCGATACACCTTTTTACGTAGTTTTCGCGGCGGTCTACAGGCCTATAAACAACTTTTCCGAAAGATTCCGGATGGTTGCGGATGTATTGACCTGCTTCAGTTCTTGATATGTTATTCCCCTTGGAAATGTAATAACACATGGAGTAAAAATCAGGATTCGGTTGCTTAACAGGTACAGTATCTCCTGCCGGAAAATTGAATACGACAATGTCATTTCGTTTGATCTTATGAAAACCGATAACACGCTTGTAATCCCAATGAGGTTTATCAAGATAGGATTTTGTATTTACAACGGGTAAGGTATGCTGAGCCAATGGAAAGGCAATAGGGGTGTTTGGAACGCGAGGGCCGTAGCTCATTTTGCTGACAAAAAGGAAATCACCCACCAATAATGATTTTTCCAAAGAGGAAGATGGAATCTGATAATTCTGGAAGAAATAGATATTGATGACATAAACGGCAGCTAGAGCAAATATAATGGCGTCAGTCCAATCCATGATACTCTTTAAAGTCTTATTATTGGAATTCCTCCAGAAGCCCCAGGGAAGGAATCTGGTAATATAAAAATCAAAAAAGAATGGAAGTGCGAGCAGCCACCATCCACTTTTCGTCCAAAGTGAGAAAATGATTGTAATCGTTCCCCAAATCCCAAAACGAATCCATTTGGATTTTGGTGCTAAGAAACGACAGGGTTTATTTTCCCCTTTTTGACTTTCAGATGGAGTACTCATATGATAAGATTTTTGATTATAAATTTATCCTTTTAAAAGCCCAGCATGTCGGACATGCTTAAAAATCCTTTCTTGCCTACCGTATATTCTGCAGCGAGAACAGCCCCCAAGGCAAGACCGGCTCTGCTCTTGGCATCGTGTGAAATGGTGATGGTATCAATGTCGGAGTCGTAAATGACTTCATGGTAACCAGGAACTTGTCCGGTCCTTTCTGAAACAATGGCTATTTCTTCCGGCTTATTCCGGGGATCCTTAATCCAAGATGTCTTGCGGTCAAGGCGGTCAATAATATCTTCTGCCAAAGTGATGGCTGTCCCAGATGGCGCATCCAACTTTTGAATGTGGTGAATTTCTTTCATTTTGACATCAAATATGGGGAAATCATTCATTATTTCAGCCAATTTTTTATTGATTGCAAAAAAGATGTTGACTCCCAAGCTGTAGTTTGAAGCGTAAAAAAAGGTCTGACCTTTTTCACAGGCTGTCTTTACTTCATCAATGTCTTTTAACCAGCCGGTTGTGCCGGATACCACAGGAAGCTCTGACGCAAAACATTTTCGATAGTTGTCCAAAGCCGTTTCGGGGCGTGTAAATTCAATGACTACATCTGAGGAACGGAAATTTTCGGAATCGAATTCTTCTGGATTGTTGATGTCTATTGTACTTACGATGGAATGTCCCCGTTCCAGTGCAATCCGTTCAATTTCATGGCCCATTTTGCCATATCCGATCAAAGAAATTTTCATTCGAATATTTTTTATGTTTATTTCGGTTGTCTTAAATCCTCCCAAGCTATTTAGGCAAAAACCATCAACGGGATTGCCCTGAGTGCCTCATGAAGTTGAAGATTCTACAATTTTAAAAAGCCAAAGATACATAAAAAAATATGCAAGACCCTGTAAGAATGTTTACAATCTGTTAAAAAGACCCATTCAAAATGGAAAGGTTCTTAAAATACTCGTACATTTACACACTTGAAAAGTGCTGAAATGAAACGTCCTTTTTGAAATAAAAAGTTGGGTAACAGAAATAATAGTCTCTGTGTACATGAAAAAGAATAAAATACATCAATTTGTTATTCTGGCAGGTTTTATTTTATGGAATGCCTGTGCCAGTACTGGAACGCCCAGTGGCGGTCCCAAAGACATTACACCCCCCACGCTGATGAAGAGTGTACCACTACAAAATCAGTTGAATTACAATAAGAAAAAAATTGAAATATTTTTTAACGAACTTGTTTCACTGGAAAATCCTTCTGAAAAAGTCATTGTCTCTCCACCGCAAAAAATTGCTCCAACAGCAAAAGCCTTTGGCAATAAGATTTCCGTATTGCTTGCAGACACCTTGCTTCCTGAAACCACTTATACCATCGATTTTACAGACGCCATTGTAGATTATAACGAAAAGAATAAATTCGGAGATTATGCCTTCTCTTTTTCAACGGGAGAAACCGTTGATTCTTTATGTATTTCCGGAACGGTACTTGATGCTTCTAATCTGAATCCTGTTCCCGGAGTCATCATTGGGGTTCATACCAATTTAAACGACACCAGTTTCAATAGAGTGCCATTCGAAAGAATTTCAAAAACCAGCCAAAGAGGTTTTTTTACAGTTAAAGGGTTGCCTGAAAAAAAGTTTCATATTTTTGCTTTGGGTGATAAAAACAGGGATTATCATTTTGACCAGTCCGGAGAATCCATTGCTTTTTATGATTCAGTCATCACGCCTTGGATTGAACCCTGTCAAAAAACGGATACCATTTGGAAAGATTCTATCACTGTTGATACGATAATGATACGGAATGCAACCTGTTATAAGCCTGATAACATTATTCTCCGCTATTTTGCGGAAGATTTTGGCAGACAATATTTATCCAAACGAGAAAGGCCATCCAAAGAAAAGATCATGCTTACTTTCGGTTATAAATCAGATACGTTGCCAAGCCTGAAACTGTTGAATTCTAAGATCTCAGACTGGTATCTTCTCGAAAATAATCCAACGAATGACACCTTGACCTACTGGATTACCGATACTATTGTTTTGTCGATGGATACACTTCGACTTCAACTTGACTATTTGAAGACAGATTCTTTAAACAATCTTGTATCGAAAACGGATACCTTAAAATTGATATCCAGAAGTAAAGGCGTTCAGAATTTAGGGTCTGTCAATAAGAAAAAGAAAAATAAGGAGGAAAATGACAATCCTCCACCTGTTCAGCATCTGACATTAAAATGCACCCTTCAAGATATAACAGAAATCAATGCAAAGCCCTGCATACAATGGGAAACGCCAGTCATACGGGTGGAAGGAACTCCATGGAATCTTTACAAGAAGAAAGACACAACTTGGGTGAAGACTCCGTGCTCTGTTTTGAAAGACAGCGTCAGTCTTCGAAATTATTATCTTGTGGTGAAATGGGAATTTGGAGCCGAATATCGTTTTGATCTTGATTCCGGGATGGTTGTGGGACTGTTTGACAAGACAAACGATAAGTTTAGCAAGACCTTTAAGATTCGCAAGGAAGAGGATTATTCTAGACTGATCGTTACAGTGGAAGGAATTGAAGGCTCTGGCTATGTTGAGCTTCTGGACAAAACGGATAAAGTGTTACGTCGTGAAAAAATTGAAAATAGGGTGACTGATTTTAAATATCTCATGCCTGGATCCTATTATCTTCGCGCTGTAGAAGACCTCAATAATAATTTCAGTTGGGATACCGGTAATTATGCAGAAAAGAGACAGCCGGAGAATGTTTGGTATAATCCACGAATATTGACTTTACGCGCGAACTGGGACGTTGAGGAAAGTTGGAATGTCCATGAATATCCTCTGTTACAACAGAAACCTCTGGAACTCAAACCTAAAGAAAATAAAAAGTAAGATTCCTGTATGAAACGGCGTTTGGCAATGGTTGGTTTGGTTTTGTGTTTGGCATCCATTTGCCGGTCACAAATGTTGTGTGATATTGATAATAAGCCTTTTGCCTCCGGAGAGAGAATCCAATATAAGTTATTTTACAATTGGGGTCCTGTGTGGATTCAGGCCGGTATTTGTGAATTTAGTGTGTGTTTGGCAACCAGAAACAAGAAAAAGGTCTATCAGCTGATGGCGCAAGGAAAGACCCAGAAATCTTTTGATTCGTTTTATAAGGTAAGGGACACCATTGTGTCTTATGTAAATCGTGATAAGCTAGAGCCTTACCAGGCTTTCAAATATACCCACGAGGATAATTGGCACGGCATCGATGACTTTACATTCACTCCGGAACAGAATGGATGGAGCATTACCACCAGGTTAAAACGAAAGGAACAATGGAGAGATCCTGAGGTGTCAAGGACAACGCGGTGTGGGTTTGACATAATAACCAGCATTTATCGCCTTCGCTGTATTTCTGATGAGAGATTATATGTCAAAGGTCGCCGAATTGAAATTTCAGTTAGACTTGATGATGATGAATATATCCTGTACTTAACCTATTTTGGAAGACAGCGGATTAAACTATATGGGGAGGGGTATTATTCTGCTCACGAGTTTAGCCTTTCCTTGATAGAAGGTAATGCCTTTAAACGTGGAGATGTTTTAAAATTTTGGATATCAGACGATGGAAACAAAATTCCACTGCTTATAGAATCACCCATTCGGGTAGGCTCTGTGAAAGCAGTGTTTAAAGATGCTGAGAGAACGCTTTATCCTTTGGCAGAAGCTGGGGATAAAAATTCAATAAATTAACGGGAAAATTTCCACTCAAAGCTGTCTTTGGTATCTTTGATTTCAAAACCGAGTGCTGTAAGTTCTTTCCGAATTCTATCAGATGTAACCCAATCTTTGTTTGCTTTTGCCTCCATGCGAATTTGCAGCAATAGATTTATGGCTCCTTTATATCCATCGCCGGTGTTTTCTGAAACATCGGTCTCAATTTTGAGACCAAGAATATCCTTGATGAAGAGGTTAAAAACATTTTTCAGCTCTTTTAGGTCTCCCGAATTGATGGTTGCTTTTCCATCGCTGATCAGGTTAATGCCTTTGCTGGCTTCAAATAGGTGAGAAAGGACAATCGGGCTGTTCAAATCGTCATCCAAAGCCTCAAAGCAGTGTTGTCTTAAACCTTTTATGTCGCT
>JALNXZ010000106.1 GCA_023230125.1 Bacteroidales bacterium
GGGCTACTGTTTTTTAACAGCAACCCGCATCGTTTCTTTAACCGGGCGTGGATAGAATTGGTTATCCACAAAGATGAAACGGGTAGCAACTTTATTTCGGAAATTTTTAAGGGACCTTTACACAAGCAAATACGCAATTGTCTTGCATACCTGAAGTCTGAAGTTCTGAAGACTGAAGTCAGAAAAATAACAGGTCAGGCTGAAAATGTTACACTGAGCAATTATCCGTACAATGCCTTGGAAGAGGCTATTTGTAATGCCGTTTATCATAAAAACTACGCAGAAGAAAAACCGATAGAGATACAAGTTTTGCCCGATAAGATAGAAATATTGAGTTATCCCGGACCACTGCCTCCCATTTCAAATGTCAGTTTGCAACAGCGAAGGGTGATAGCCCGCGATTACCGAAACCGCAGAATCGGGGATTTTTTGAAAGAACTGAAATTGACTGAAGGTAAAGCAACAGGTATACCGATTATTCGTGACACCATGATGAAGAATGGTAGCCAGGAACCGATTTTCTATACGGATGAAAAGAGGACATTGTTTTTGGTCACTTTGCCTTGTCACGAGGATTGGAAGGCAATTAAGTCAGGGCCTAAGTCGGGTACGAAGTTGACAAGAGAAGATATTGATAAAAAGTTTAATGAAGGGTTTGATTATCAGACTTTAAGTGAAATTATAGACTACGATATTACAGGAACAAAAGACTATCTTAGAGAGTGCATTGGGACTAAGTCAGGGACTAAGTCAGGGATTAAGTCAATATCTCTAATCGATATGTTAGGAAATAATACCAAAAGCAGGTTAGAGCTCATGGATGGATTAGGGTTGTATAATAAAACGGGTAATTTTAATAAATATATTAAACCGTTAATTAATGCCGGAATTATTGAAATGACCATCCCGGACAAACCCACTAGTCAGCTGCAGCAGTATCGTTTGACAGAAAAAGGAAGAAAGTTAATAAAGTAACGCCAATGAATAGCATATACGATAAGTTAAAGCAAGCTCTAAGGCAAGCTGAAAGCCACAATAGTAGTTTGATGGTTAAGCCAGAAGTGATTCTTTGGCCTGACCCGGAGTCTCAATGGCTGGATGTTATTCCTGTCATACAGAAGGAGCTGCCTCAATTGCTTATTTACGGTAATTACGATACTTCAAAAAAACAAGGACCTGCCATCTGGATTAAATGTATGGTGGCAAAAACACTACCGGAGGCCAACTGGGAAGATTCTGTCACACCCATCATTTACCTGCCTGGCATCTCAAAGAATGACTTTAGGAATGTAGAAACAGCCAGTCTTGCACTTCAACCTTTGCTCGAATATCAATATACCGGGACATTGTTCACACAAGAAAACGGAAAAGAATGGACCATACTTGCTTTGGTTGAGAATGTATCGGTAGGACTAGGTGGTTCTGTGTTAAAAGATTTAGACACAAAAAATGCCTTAAAAAAGGCATTGCCTTCAATTTTTCAGGAAGAAGATTTTTTTAGTGACAAATCGTTTATAGATGCAGATTCTTTGAATTACCAATTGCTCCCGGATCTAATACCTTCCATCTTGAAATGGATGTGTAAAGGTGATGTCTATCTGCAAAGCATGGGGCCAAGCAAGAAAGAGGTGTTTTCAAGTCTGTGCCAATCCCAATACGACTTTCTACCGGATGAAAAAAACATGATAACTATTGCTGAAAAATTAGGTACACAATCTAATTCCTGGAAGCAAGTTTGGCAATTGTATGCAGCAGCCCCACATAAATTCCCGGAAATTGAACATCTGTTAAGGTTGGCAAAGCCTGATGATTTAGGTACTGGAGGCATGTTTGCAATTCCCGAAGAGAGTTGGCCTCAGGTAAACGAGAATAAAGAAGAAGAACTCCGTAAAGCTCTTAACAAAGCTTCTAAACTGAATCCTCTTGAAGCATTGACATTACTGAATTCGTTGGAAAAGAGTCATCAGATTCGACGTACCTGGGTTTGGTACGAACTTGGTCAATCACCATTGGTGGACGCTTTGCAGTATCTTTGCCAAATGGCTGTCATCACAACTGAACCTTTTCCGCATGCTACGATAGATGAGTTGCGCGACTACTACACCTCTAAAGGCTATCTGGCAGATCAAGCGATGAGAAAGTCCTTGGCTGCTGTGAAATCAGAAAAAGACAAGACTCTGATCAAATCGCTGATTAAGACCATTTATGAGCCATGGTTGGAATCGATCACCAAGAAATTTCAATCTTTGGTTGAAAAAGATGCTTCTATTTTCACCAGTCAGACAGCGATACCCGAATCTGAACAGTATGTCTTGTTTGTGGATGCTTTCCGGTTTGAATTGGCAGAAGAATTTTACGAACGGTTGTTGAAATCAAATTATCTGGTGACATTGGATTCCGGCTGGTCTTCCATACCGACGCTGACACCTACGGCCAAGCCCAATGTATCACCGATAGCAGCCGATATTTCTGTGACAAGTGATATCAAAGAGTTTCGTCCACAGCTTAATTCCGGGAAGGATTTATTGACAACCGCTTTCAGAGATGCTTTGGTCGCAAACAATTTCAAATTCATTGCCTCCAACTCGGACATTGATCCTGAAACACCGTGCTGGCAAGAGATCGGCGATATTGATACAAAAGGACACGAAGAACAATCCGAAATGGTAAAACGCATCGGGGAGCTTTTTGAACAAGTGCAAGAGATTATTGACACAGCCTTCGAAAAAGGCGTAAAAAGGATCAAGATTGTTACCGACCATGGTTGGCTTCTGTTACCAGGAGGATTGCCCAAAACAGTCCTAAATGGAGGATTGACGGAAGAGCGTTGGGGCCGTTGTGCTTTGATAAAGGAAGAGGCCAATACAGATCTGCTAAGTCTGCCATGGCGCTGGAATCCATCGATATATATTGCTTATGCGCCAGGAATCTCATTCTTTAAAATTAATGAGGAATATGCGCACGGCGGCATTTCAATTCATGAATGTTTGGTTCCAACACTAATTGTGGAAAATCAAAACAAACCCAAATCAAATGCCAGAATACAGGAAGTTAAATGGATTAATTTGAAATGTGCCGTTGCGACGGAAAATGCGGAGGATGGTTTTACCATTGATATACGCACGAAGTACAATGATGAGAAATCATCCATCGTATTATCAACAAATATGACTATTAGAGATAATAAAGGTTCTGTGATGGTGAATGATGAAGCTGAATCACAAGCTGCGACCATTGTTCTTTTAAATGAGTGTGGGACAATTCTTGACAAGAAACTGACCACAGTCGGTGGCTAAAAAACTGAATTATGGAATTAGATACTATTGATCAGATTGGCGCTAAGGCATTTGAAGGCTATATTGTTCGGAAAGATTTACTAGAACAGTTTAGAAAGGCTTATCCTATACCAACCTATGTTATTGAATTTCTTTTGGGACGCTACTGTGCCACTACCGATGAAGACGAAATTCATCAAGGTCTTGACATTGTGAGAAGGCAACTTCAGGACAGGACTGTGCGTCCTGGCGAAGAAGAATATTTCAAATCAAAGGCACGTGAAAAAGGCTCCATCAAGCTGATTGACATCATCACTGCCAGACTGGATACAGCTACAGATAGTTATGTTGCCACACTGCCTAGCTTGCAATTAAACAAAGTCTGTATCTCTTCTGAACTGGTGAATGCTAACGACAGGATGCTGACGGGAGGCTTTTACGCAGAAATAGATTTAAAATATGATGCTTCTATTGCTGGGGAAAATTCTGGTCGTCCCTTTGGTGTGGCTAATATTCGCCCTATCCAACTCTCCCAACGAAAAGTGCTGGATAGTTTGTACAAAGGTCGTGAGCTCTTTACTTTGGAAGAGTGGAAAGACTTCTTGATTCGCAGTGTCGGTTTTGAACCGTCTGAATTGTCCGAAAAGGCAAAAAATGTGCTTTTTGTCCGTATGGTGCCTTTTGTAGAACGCAACTACAATATGATAGAACTTGGGCCAAGAGGCACTGGTAAATCGCATCTATATCAACAAATTTCACCGTATTCTCATTTGGTTTCTGGTGGTAAGGCTACCGTTGCCAAGATGTTTGTGAACAATGGAAATGGCGAACGTGGTCTAGTCTGTAAGTACGACCTGGTTTGCTTTGATGAAGTTTCTGGTATCTCTTTTGACCAAAAGGATGGTGTCAACATCATGAAAGGATATATGGAGAGTGGCGAATTCAGCCGTGGCAAAGAGTCCATTCGGGCTGACGGTAGCATTGTAATGGTAGGTAACTTTGAAGTGGACGTTGAACATCAACAACGAATTGGACATTTGTTTGGTCCTCTTCCACCTGAAATGAGGGATGATACCGCTTTTATGGATCGTATTCATGCTTTTGTGCCTGGTTGGGATTTTCCCAAGCTAAACCGGACTCATTTTACAGATCATTTTGGTTTGGTCAGTGATTTCCTTGCAGAATGCTGGACAAGTTTGCGAGATATTAGCATGCTTTCTTCAGTTTCAGGTCGTATCGATTATGGCAGTGCGTTGAGCGGTCGTGATGCTGCAGCTGTAAACAAGACTCTGAATGGTTTGCTAAAATTGATGCAACCCAATCCTGAAATGCCTATTTCTGATGAACTGTTGGAATGGGCCATCAAGATTGCTATGGAGTATAGAAGACGCGTCAAAGAACAGCAGAAAAAGATTGGTTCGGCTGAATTTAGAAATACTCATTTTAGCTATCGGATAGGTGAGAACGGAGTTGAGACTTATGTGAATACTCCGGAAATGCATAGTGAAAATACTATTAATGAGGATCCTTTACCTCCAGGTCAAATTTGGTCAATCAATGCAGGCGGGCAAGATGATACAACTGGCTTATACAAAATTGAAGTTAATATTGGACCAGGTTCTGGTGTAAAAATATTAAATCGACCGGTGCCACCACAGTTTCAGGAGAGTGTGAGATATGCTGAGCAGAATTTATATAGCAAGACAAAGGAACTTGTCGGTGACAGAGAACCTCGTATGCATGAGTTCTCCCTTCAGCTAAGAG
The DNA here is from genome assembly GCA_023230125.1 of Bacteroidales bacterium. Lineage (GTDB taxonomy): Bacteria > Bacteroidota > Bacteroidia > Bacteroidales > UBA1402 > UBA8389. The sequence goes on from JALNXZ010000106.1 coordinate 5,040, forward strand.
CTTTTGACTCATCGAAGAGCGGCAATGGGATGGGAGTTGCTGTGCTTATGGCATTGTGTAGTGCTTTGCTTGAAAAAGGAACAAAAGGTGGTTTGGTCATTGTTGGTCAACTCAATCTTGGCGGTTCTCTTGATTTGATCTATAATGCTGTAAACCTTGCGGAGTTGGCAGTAGAAAAAGGAGCTACAACGTTGCTTGTTCCGCTGAATGCGAGGAAGCAATTGAATGAGCTCTCGGATGATATGATTACGAAGATCAATATACAGTATTATACGGACTTGCGGGACTGTTTGGTGAAAGGGTTGATGGATTGAAATACATTTGCTTATGAACGAGAATTGGCGAAATAAGTTTGATTATTATCAGAAATGGAGGTTTGACGCAAGCTTTACTTATCAGTCAGATCGTAATTTAGATGAGGTTTGAAAGTTTTTGGGACTAAGCAAGCAACTTGCTCTGCAGTGGTCGTCTTACCGCACCACTTGGGGCCTTTTATCAAGACAGCACCTTTACCTGCCAGCTTTCTTTTGAGTAAGGCATCAACAACTCTTGGTCTATAATCGTTCATATAAAGCTGATTTTGCTGATGAAAATACAACATATATTTGAAAATTCGGCGAGTTGGCTGTATTTCATTCGGCGAGTTGGTAAGTAATTGTTCGGCGAGTTGTTTTTTTTCTTATCAAATTGGGGAGGTTAAACAAATACTTTAAAATAGTAAAGCACTCTTCTGCTTGATTCAATAAACCTTGCAGGTTCATCTTGCAGCGCTTCCGTTGTTTAGCAGCATGGTCTCCGGCTCCGTTCGCCCGTTCTTGTGATCGCTTGATTCCTGCGCTATTTGTTTGTCTCTCCGAGCCTTCACAAAATAGCCTTGCAG
>JALNXZ010000107.1 GCA_023230125.1 Bacteroidales bacterium
AAGCCTCCACGGAAGCAACAACAATGTCGGTGTTTCCGGAGAAACCATAATAGACCACGCCTTCATATTCCACCTGCATGTGTACTTTTCCTGTATCGTCACTACCCTTGGTGATGGCTTGGATCAGGAATTCCTGTAAGGTCATGTCTCGTTTGATAATACATTTCAGAGCCTTGATGGCCGCATCTACAGGACCATTTCCAGTTGCCGCAGCTTCAAATTTCTCACCGGCGATATCCAGACGAATGCTGGCAACCGATTGAACACCCTTGCCTGAAACAACCTGCAAATGATCCAATTTGATATGTTTATCTTCAGATCGTTCCATTCCAACCAACAACAATACATCATCATCATTGATCATTTTCTTACTGTCGGCTAATTTAAGAAATTCCAGATATACTTCCTGTAAACGGTCTCCATCAATTTCAACACCAAGTACCGAAAGGCGATGCTTCAAGGCTGCGCGTCCACTTCTTGCTGTCAATACAATAGAATTTTCGTCAATGCCGACATCTTTCGGGTCTATGATTTCATAGCTTTCTCTGTTTTTCAGGACACCATCCTGATGGATGCCTGATGAATGTGCAAAAGCGTTTCTTCCGACAATAGCCTTGTTAGGCTGGATGGGCATGTTCATTAGATTGGAGACCATCCGGCTGGTCTGAGAAATAAGCTGCGTATTGATATTGGTTATATACGGAATATCCTTATGACTCTTGATGATCATGGCAATCTCTTCCAGTGCCGTATTACCTGCACGCTCTCCGATACCATTGATGGTCACTTCCACCTGACGGGCTCCGTTCAAGATACCGGCCATTGTGTTGGCTGTCGCCATGCCCAGGTCATTGTGGCAATGGGTAGAGATCACGGCTTGATGGATATTCGACACATTTTCCATCAGGAACTTGATTTTATTACCATAAACATCCGGTAAACAATATCCTGTGGTATCCGGTATATTCACAACGGTTGCTCCTGCCTTGATGACTGCTTCCACCACTCTGGCCAGATATTCATTATCCGTGCGGCCTGCATCTTCTGCGTAAAATTCTACATCTTCGACATATTTTTTGGCATACTTCACGCAAGCGATGGCACGTTCCAGAATATCTTCCCGATTGGAATTGAATTTATATTTGATATGGTAATCCGAAGTACCGATTCCTGTATGGATACGCCCGTGTTTTGCATATTTCAATGCAGCCGCAGCCACATCTATGTCCTTTTCAACCGAACGGGTCAAGGCACAGATGGTAGGCCAAGTCACTGCTTTTGAAATCTCCACAACCGACTTAAAATCACCCGGGCTGGAAATGGGGAAACCGGCTTCAATAACATCCACACCAAGTGATTCAAGTGCTTTAGCTACCTGAATTTTTTCAACCGTGTTCAATTGACACCCTGGTACCTGTTCTCCATCTCGCAAGGTCGTATCAAAAATAAATACTTTGTCAGACATATCACTTATGATTAATATTTGTTCATTATTTTGGATATTAACAAAAAGCCCTTCCTGCAAAGGTAGCAAGAAGGGCTTTCGTTATTCATTCGTTATAGTCTAACACACAATCTCACTACCTTGTTACCATTCCAATAGAATAATACCAATTAGAGAAATAATGTGTAGAATATTGTTTGTCATTGATCATCTTTTGTTTTGACAATGCAAAGATAGGTTATTTTTTATAATCGGCAATAAATTCAAATATTTTTCATAGAAAAAGTTACGAAAAAGAAGATTATCAATGATTTTTATCAGATTTTATCAGATTTAAATAAATAGATCTTGCGAATCAACATCATTTTTAACTTGTGGCTTTAAATCGTGATTGTGGCTTTTTCCTCGGCCAGTTTCAATTGTTCCGGACTCCCGATATCAAACCATTCCGCATCACTGGCATCGAACATCCTGATTTCATGGGTACGCGCAAGACGCAAATAAACATCTGTGATGGAAAAAACGCCCTTCTCCGTCATCAGTGTAAAAAGGGCAGGATGAATCAGATGGATTCCGGTAAAGCCAAATCGTTGCAGGTTTTTCTCCTGAGGCCTGGAAATCTTCAGCTCACCGGTCTTCACATTTTCCCAACCACAGAGCAAACCTTTCTCATTGAAAAGGAAATAGCGATCACTGTGAGTTTTGCGAACAGCCAGTGTAGCCAGATGCCCGGGATTACCAAGAAGGTATGCCAGATCTGCCTGTTGCAAGGCTTTTAAGTCGACAGTGGAAATCACATCTACATTGTGAACGATGAAAGGGGCATCAGCCAGCATGGGTTGCATCTTCTTCAGGCCTCCGCCAGTTTCGAGCAACAAATCTCTTTCATCTGAAATGCAAATCTGCATTTCTGGATTCAAGGCAGTAAACTCCTGCAAAAAACTTTCCACCTGATCGGCAAAAGCATGTACATTGACAACAAGGTTCTTAATGCCAAAAGCCTGCATCTTATGCAAGGTATGACCAAGCATGGACACACCTCTCACTTTCACCAAAGCTTTGGGTTTATCTTTTGTATAGGGATACAGCCTCTTTCCAAGTCCTGCTGCAAAGATAACTGCTCTCATCAACCATGGAATATTAAAATAAAAAAATCGGATTTCATCATTTAAATCCAGAATCAGAAAGATTTCAAAAACAATTATAGTTTTTCAAGCATCTTTTTTAAATATTCGGACTTCAGCATTCGATTGAAACAAGCTTTCAACTCCGGAATTTGCACCGGTAAGGACCATTCATCCAAAAGATCGGCAAACATACCAAGTGCCGGTGGAATGCTTTCCATAAAACCTAGCTTCTTTTCTACAATCCCCCGAAAACCAAATGCACCCATGGCCTGCATCAGACGAATCAGCACATACCCTTGATAGTGGCCCATAAACTGGACCTTATCCACCACCATCTTTTTGGATAACTCCTCCACATAAAATTCAATGAGTTCCTGACGAATATCTTTGGGGACACGGGCTTTGGCATCAAAAAGCAAACTGGCCGGGTCATATTGTAATGCACCACGACGTCCGCCCTGATAATCGATAAAGTATGGTTTCCCATTGGAAATCATGATATTGGCAGTCTGAAAATCGCGGTACAGAAAATAATCGCCACGTTCTTGCAGCAGATAATCCGTAAAGTTTCTAAAATCCTCCTCCAAAGCCTGCTCATCAAAAGGAATCCGCACCAACTTCAAAAAAAAATATTTGAAATAATTCAGATCCCACATCATGGAATCCCGGTCAAAAGCAGCACGCGGATAACATTTTTGATAATCAATGCAATCCTTTCCTTTCAACTGGATATCTACGAGTCCGGTCAGGCTTTTTTTATAAAGTTCTTTCAGACGTTCATCAAACGGACAATCTTTTACCAGATCAAAAAGTGTGTCCGATCCGAAATCCTCCAACAGATAGATACCTTCCAATGGATTTTCGGCATATATTTCCGGAACTGCCAAGCCTTCTTTTCGAAAACTTTTGGAAAAAGACAAAAAGGCATCATTCTCACGGGCATCTGAATTCCAGGCACCAAGTGCAGAAAACGACCCTGCCTTCATACGGCAATAACTACGATAAGAGCCACTTGGGGGCAAAAAACTGATTTCTTGTGGCTCACTACCACACCAGTTTTCAAACATTATAGCGAGGAACGCCACCTTTTCTTCTTCCACGGGATTTTTTTTAGCAAATGTAAATGATTTTATTTTCTCATTCGCATTACTGAATAAGTTATTTATATGAACTTTTTATCTACCATCTCATATAAAAAGGCCATAGAATTGTTCAGATATGCACATCTTCACCAAATTTTCACATTTTCATTATGACACTTATATACCATATTGCATAACCTTTTTGTCAGCTATAATCATTTTTATGTATCATTTTAATGCTTTTATTTATTTTTATATATCTTTTTGTATTATTATTCAGAATTAAATCCTTATGTTTGCATCGTAAATTAAATGAACGGGCTTAACAACCAATTATAGATTATGAAAGATTTTTTAAAAACGAAATCAAAAGGCCTATTAGGTTTATTTTTTTTATCTACTACAGCACTTGCTACTGCTCAGGAATTAAAAGGGGGATTTGATGTAAATGCAGACGTTGTCAGTTCGTACGTATGGCGTGGAATCAATCAAGGGTCCAATCAGCCCAATATTCAACCAACAGTTTCATATACCAATGGTGGATTCTGTATCGGAGCATGGGGATCGGGTGATTTTTCCGGAAGTCTGAAGGAATTTGACTTTTATGTCACTTATGCTTTTCTTCATTCTTTTTCCGTAACCCTGACTGACTATAACTGGAATTTTACCAAAAGCCATTTTATATATAATTCCAACCGGACAGATCATGTTTTTGAAGGAACACTTTCCTACGCAGGGACAGAAAATTTTCCGCTGTGTGCTTCCTTCAACACGATGTTCTTCGGTGCAGATAAAAATACAGAAGGAAATAATACCTATTCCACCTATGTAGAGTTGAGCTATCCGGTTTCATCCAACGCCAAAATATTTTTAGGGACATCTTTGTTTGATAGCCCCACTTATGGAACCAAAGGATTTGGCGTAACCAACCTATGTATTAGAATCTGCAAGACCATTGATCTTTCTGATAAATTCTGCTTACCGGTTTATGGAATTGTCGGATTCAATCCCGATGCAGAAAATGTTTTTTTAGTAGCAGGTATTACCCTATAATTTAAATAGATAAGATTATGAAGAAAATTGAAGCAGTTATTCGAAAGTCAAAATTCGAGGAGGTAAAACAAGCATTGTATGGTGCCGGCATTGAATGGTTTTCCTATTGGGACATTACAGGACTTGGAAAATCTACAGAAGACCAGGTGGTAAGAGGCCAGATCTTTCAATCAAACTACATCCAGCGTCGCATGCTTTCCATTGTTGTGCGTGACATCAATGTTGAAAAAACGATCAATGCAATCATTGGCGCGGCTCGAACCGGAGATACAGGTGATGGTAAGATATTTGTTTCAGACATTGAGCAGACTTACCGGATCCGTACCGGAGAAACAGGTCCGGAAGCATTATACAACAAAGAATAGGAATAATTAAGTTTAATAAAAATTCATAACAGATATGAAGAAGATAATGATATCGGCAACAGCTCTATTGGCGTTTTTCAGTACCGGAGCCTTTGCTCAAAGTTCAGTCGCAACAGTCGCGGCGCCCTGCGTGGATTCAGGTGATACAGCGTGGATGATCGTTGCTACAGCCCTGGTCCTTTTAATGACTATACCAGGTTTGGCACTCTTTTACGGAGGATTGGTACGCAGAAAAAATGTTTTGAACGTTCTGATGCAGTGTTTTATCATTACTGCTGTAATCAGCATTGAATGGGTTGTATGTGGTTACAGCCTGGCTTTTGGAAGTTCAAAAGGAATTTTGGCACCTTACATAGGCAACTTCGACTGGGCCTTTTTAAACGGAATCAGTTTGAATGATTTAAGCCCTTACTTTATCTCACACTCACAAGTTACAGCAAACGGTGATGCTATTGGTACCATACCTCACCTCATCTTTATCATGTTCCAATGTATGTTTGCCGTAATCACCCCTGCACTGATAATCGGAGCATTCTCTGAACGTATCAAATTCAAAGGATTCCTGGTGTTCACCATTCTTTGGTCTCTCTTTATATACAACCCGGTTGCACATTGGGTATGGTCAGCAGACGGATGGTTATTCAAGATGGGTGCACTGGATTTTGCCGGAGGTACTGTGGTACATATCAATGCCGGTATTGCTGCCATTGTTATGGCACTGATGTTGGGTAAACGACGTGACTATAAGGGCCACGCTATTCCTCCTCACAACATCACATTGGTAGTCATCGGTGCAGCGCTGTTGTGGTTCGGAT
>JALNXZ010000108.1 GCA_023230125.1 Bacteroidales bacterium
TTTTGGCAAATGTACACCATCAGCGATGATTTCGACGGTCATGTCATCAATTAAGTATGCTGCTTCTACGGCACCGGCATATCTGTATGCATTTCGGCGTGTGACAGAAGACATGGCTGAATAAAGATGTGTCATGTGGGTGAATCCTGCATCATAAGCTTTTTCAACCTGTTCATAAATAGCATCGGTATGGGCAATACACGGAAGAATATGTTTTGATCTCAAAACCTTTCCGAATTCGAGTGCCCCGTCCAATTCAGGAGCCAAACTCCAACGGACAATATCATCGGATGCCTCTAATACGCGATTGTATTCTTTAGGTTCCGGATTACGTAAATATTTAGGATCTTGTGCCCCTCGTTGATTGTATGAAAAATAAGGCCCCTCCAAATGTAATCCCAGAAATTTTGAACCTTTTTTGTTCTGAACTGCTGCTGTTTTATATACAGAAAATATTTTTAATAATTCATCGGTTGTACTCGCAAGTGTCGTAGGTAATAAAGCGGTCGTTCCAAATTTGGCATGAGTTTCAGCGGCACCAAGAAAAGCTTCTACTGTTCCATCCATATAATCATGACCACCTCCGCCATGTGTATGAATATCGATAAAACCCGGTGATACATAATTATTTTTTGCATCAATGATATGATCGGTTTCACTGAGTTGAAGTTTTGACATGGGAAGGATTTTTTCAATTCTTTTTCCTTCACATATTACGGCTATATTTTCCTCCATTCGATCAGGAAAAATAACCTTGCCGTTTATTATGATCAGTTTATTCATGTTTTCACCAAATAATTATTTGCGATCTTTTATATAATTTACTCGATAGGCCAATGATCCGTACGAAAGGGAGAGGCCGGTAATCCCATCGTATTGATCAAATTTCCAATTTCGTAATTTCTAAAACAGTATCGAACAGCAACAGGTGCCTGCACAAGATCAGAACTTACAACCAGCTTTCCGTTTTCTTTTCGTATAACCATCGCTTTTGCAGGATAAAAAATCTGATCCTGACCGGCTATTTCAAAACCTTTTAGTTCTACTTCAAAAGGTGCGAGTCCCAAAGCTTCATGGTCAAAGGTCAAATAGGCTTTGCCATCCTTAATTTCCATACTTTTATAAATAGGACCTGAGTATGAGATGTCTTTTTTACCGTAGGTTTTTGACAAAGCCCAATAAGCCAACCTTTCTCCAACTTCTTTTTTCTGCGAAGGGTGGATGTTATTAGCTTGACTTGCAATATCCATAGTTACAACCATTCCTGAATTGGGTATCTCTGCCATACATTGCATTTGTACCTCACGAAGTAAAGCACTTTCTTTCAAATTTTCACCTTTGTAGCGGTAAGGTGCAATTTGTACGTAATAAAACGGAAATTCACCTTGCCCGAAGGAATCACGAATATCTGAAACAAAAGCCTTCATTAATTGGTGATATAATTGAGGTGTACTGACATCTGCTTCACCTTGATACCAAATCAGACCTTTTATCTTAAAATTAAGAAAAGGATCCATCATGGCTTTTCTAAGCATGCAAGCCTTTAAATAAGGTAATTCTGGATTCTCTTCATTATAAAGATGTTCCATCGATATTTCATTCTTGAAAGATTTTAAGGAACTTTCGCTCATCCAAGCTTCCATTTTTGATGCGCCATGTGAAGATACAACGATGCCTACAGGTACATCCATAACTTCTTGCAGACATTTGGCAAAGAAGTAAGCTGTTGCGCTGGCTGAGGAAACACCTTCCGAATCATTTATTTGCCAAGAGCCCTTACAATCAGTTTGGGACTTTTTACTGTATGAACGTTGAGCGGTATATATTCTGATCGGTAGGTTTGGTTTGGCTTTTAATATCAGATTATTTGCGCCTTCTACAGGAGAATATTTAAAACCCTTTATGGGCATTTCCATATTGGATTGTCCGGAACAAAACCAAACTTCACCAATAAGGATATTGCTTAGTTTAAGAAGTTCGCCATCACTGATATTCAATTCATAAGGTCCTCCAGCTGCAGGTGTCATTATTTTTAAAATCCAACTTCCATCCTCTTTTGAAAGTGTGGTGTATTTCTTTTGATCCCAGTTTGAAAATACGGTTATCTTTTTGTTTGGAGAAGCTTCTCCCCATATAGAAACCAATGATTCTTGTTGAAGAACCATATTGTCAGCCAAAATGGTAGGTAGTTTTATCTTTGCATTTAACCCGCCGATGCTTATTGAAAGTAATGATAGATATAGAAATATCTTTTTCATTTGGATTTATTTTTTTACGATATGCCACGAAGTGATTTTGTGTCCGTATATGGCAAAGAAAATCAAATAAAGGAAACAGGGTATCAATACCCAATATCCGGCTCTCAAAGAGTTTCCATCCGCTATAAGTCCGTAGATCAAAGGTAAAATGGCATTTCCACATAAACCCATAACCAATAAGGATGAACCGGTTTTTGTGAATCGTCCCAAGTCATGAATGGAAAGCGGCCAGATTCCTGCATAGATCAATGCGTTGGGGAATCCTATGGCACTCAAAAAGTAAATGGAGGCATTTGCCTGATGACCGAATAAAGAAACTTGCCAATCTACGAAAATGACTCCAAGAGACAAAAACAATCCTAAAACAGTACAAAATATAAGGGCATTTTTTTGTGAAACATATTTAGGAATTAAAACAATTCCGAGAAGATAACCGCAAATCGTAGCAGTCAAGGTATATGACGGGAATATTTTCGCTTCTAATAAATTCATTCCCATGGATCCGGCATAGTTGATAATGGTGTCAATAGCTACAACCTGTGTCCCTACATGAAGAAAAATAGCAACGGCACCTAAGATGAGATACGGAAAATCCAAGAGTGATTTTTTTGTTTTGTGAGAAGCGGTTGTCTCCTCTTCTTGGTTGTCTTCGTCGGTTTTTATTTCGGGTAAGACAGAATAACGAATTCCGATTCCGACTAAAAGTAAAACAACTCCAAGTATACTGTATGGCAAGATAACTCTACAAATCAGTTCATCGAGCATGACATTCTTAGCCGCTTCCGTCAGTGTCCCGGAACCTAACAGCTCGAACAGTTGGCTATCTGTAACCTTTAACACTACAGCCGCAAAGATTAAAGGAGAAATAATGCCTGCAAATTTATTACAGACTCCCATAATACTCATTCGTTGCGCTGCACTTTCGATCGGGCCGATTATAGTTACTAATGGGTTCGCTGCAGTTTGTAAAATGGCCAATCCGGTTCCGATGGAAAATAATCCGATCAGAAAAATAGAGAATTGGCGAGTCAGAGCCGCCGGAACAAAGATAAATGAACCGATAGCCATGAGAAAGAATCCGAACATGATTCCTCGCTTAAATCCTACCCGTTTCAATAGGATTCCGGAGGGGATTGCCATGATAAAATAAGCAATATAAAATGAAAAAGTGACGAAGTAAGACTGAAAATGAGTTAGTTCACATGAAATCTTGAAATAAGGAATAAGGATTGCATTTAACCATGAAACAAAGCCAAATACAAAAAACATCCCGGCTAATATAACAATAGAAGCGTAGAGCGCTTTTTTATCAGGTGAAGAGTTGGTAGATATATTATCCATTCTAAATTGTGGTGTTTTATAGCGTTAAACGGTTAATACACAAAAATAGACTATAAATTTCTATGCTGCCGTATTAAAAGCGTAAATACATCTTCAAAAAACGATATATCAGATAAGCTTATCTGATATATCGGTTATATTCATGGGGATCATTTTAAATGTATGGAAAATGTGAGAACAATTCCAAAATCATTTTATATTTTCAAGTTGATCGCGCATTTCTTGCAGGATTTTCTCGTTGGCCTCCATCATATGTTGGGTGGATCTTGCCTGAAACCATTGGGTAACCCTGTCCTGATGATAAAAAGGTTCAGGTGTGATGTTCTCATTCTCCAGTGAAGCGATGACGTTAGAGAGTGTGCGTTCTTTTTCGGCTGCCAAGGTTAGCTTGCTTTTTAAGATGTTGAATTCCTTAATCTGTTCGTTTATCTTTTTGAGTAACATGGAAGGCTGATATCCTGTCACATCGGTGGATTCCATGATTTCTTTTACAGCCTTACCTGCGCCGCCGTCCTTGTTGGGCGCATCAACACCCAACAACCAAGCGATGGTCGGTGCTATGTCCGTATGTTCAAAGTAAGGAAGTTGACGACCTTTGGCTATACCGGGGCCGACGAAAAGCAATGGCGTCACCCAACTGTCCTCATCAAACAAAGGATGCCAGCCAATCAGACTCTGACCATGATCGGAAGTCACGATCAACACCGTACTTTCCCATTTTCCGGATTTTTTCAAAAAAGCGACAAACTTTCCCAACTGACAGTCTGCATTTTCAATGACACTGACATACGGTGACTTTTCCCCATAAATGTTTCTGTAAAAGGGTTTGTCAGGAGTACTTGTTGACACGACTGCCTGCCCGATACTTCCGGGGGACTGAAGGTGAATTCTCATGAAACGGGGATTTTGGTTTCCAAGTAATTCTATAGCTTGTTCAACCACTTGATCATCGGTAAGGGTTTGATCCATGATGGTGGTAGTAAAGCCTCTGCCAACGGATTTATAGGCGGACGTGTTGACAATGAATGCAGTTTGGAATTTCGGAGAAATCATTTCCTGCAAGAACTTATTTTCCGGTTTAATGAAAATAGTCCCTTCATGAAACATCGGGTTGGGGAAAGAGCAGCTGTTAAATGTGCTGTAATCTCCTATAGTCGGGTGATGAGGAAGGATCATATATGATTTTTTAATATAGGTGCCTTCCTGAATCAGCTCATTCAGAACTGGCATTTTCAGCTTTTCAGGAGCTTGCCAATGCATTCCGTCTATCATGAAAACAATGACTCTTTCAATTTTTGAGGTTTGAGCAAAAGTCTGAGAAGGATAATACACCATCACACAGATGATGATAAATGATTTAACAAATATTGAAATCTTTTTACCAAGTATTTTCATACGTAAATAATTTTTTCGTTTAAGGTCATATGGAACTCGCATGTCCAATTTATCATAAACTTGGACGTTTTTACAAACATGCTCGTTTCATAATTAAATAAATTTTAGTTTAAGACCGTAAGGACTTAATAAATAGATGTTGCACTGTCTTTATCACAATAAAGAGTGGCAGAAGGGTGGGTCCTCAAAATGGAAGCTGGACAATTTGCCTTCACTTCACCCAAAAGAGTTATATTCACTGCATTTGTCATTTTATCACCAGAGGCTAGGCAAAAGATTTTGATGGCAGACATCAAGGCTGGAATGGAGAGAGAAATGGCGTATGTTGGTACCAAATCCTTTGATGCAAAGCTACCATCCATAGCCTGCTGTTGTCGGCTAGTTTCATCCATTTTCACCACTTTCACCATTTTTAGGTCATTAAATAATGCAACATGAGGGTCATTAAACGCAAGACGTCCATTTTCACCAATACCCATTATGACAATATCAATGGGATTCTTTAATAACAATTGGGTGTATTTTTCGCAGGTTGTGGAGGGAGATAGATTGAATCCATTCATATAATACACCGAGCGGAATGGCACTTTTGAAAAAATCGCTTCCTTCAGAAAATGACCGGAACTTTGAGGTGCATCATCGGGCAAGCCTATGTATTCGTCCATATGAAAAGCATTAATCCGAGACCAGTCTATTCCTTCACTGACCGCAAGTGCTGCCAAAAACTCGTATTGAAAAGGTGCTGCACCAAATACGATATTCAGCACTTTCTTGGTTTTCAACTTTTCAATAATGTAAGAAGATGCATCTTTGGCGGCTTCTTCGCTCATTAATTGATGGTTTTCGTA
>JALNXZ010000002.1 GCA_023230125.1 Bacteroidales bacterium
ATCCACAAGAAAAGGCCAATTTTGATCAACTTTGAGTTTGAGTTTATATACTTCGAAAGGCTTAAATAAGTTGATGTCCTATTTGTTTGTGAAGTAGGACAAACCTGAGATCAAGCTGATCAAGGAGATGTTAGAAAAGATGGCAGACTTTAGAACACTCACAGGAAAAGTCAAAGAAACATATGAACTTAACATGGCTAAAATATAATTGGAGTTGGTTAGGAATGATATTCATACAAGTGGATGTGATTAAAGACACAGAGAACTACAACAGAATGTATGCTATAAGCAGCGATTTCTTTTTCATTCGCTTTTGTAACAGGAATAACCTGGTAGTACGGAATAGAAGAAATATAACAGGTCAGGAATATTTGCTGGCTCCGAAAGAATGTAAGCAAGCAATAGGCCTTGGTACAGAGGTCTTCAAATAATGAAAATTGGAGGCCAGGGTTACTTTGCAAGACTGTATGGGAAGTGCGCTAAATCAGACCATTGTGTGTTCAAAGTTGTGCTTTCAGGAGAAATGCTTTGTCAGGATGACATAGGTGGAAACACAATTAATTGCTGCTGTTATATAAAACCAACATGCGTAGGAAAAATTTCCTGGACTACGGGATTTCATAATTGGTCTGAGATAGAAAAAATTTATAAAGAATCGAGGAATGCTTATTTCGCACTCCCTGTCATAAAGTGCGATGGAGAATACACAGTAGGAGACGTTAAAGATTTTAAAGATAACACTTTAGGCATCAAGGGAGTAATATACACAACAAGAGAGCAGATAGAGAAAGTGTACGGAAGACCTGAATTTTACTTGTCTTCAGTACTAACAAAAGTGTTCAGAAAAGAGTTATTGGAGATGACATAATTGGTTGAAGTGCCTTTTAATGTAAAGTTCCCTAACAGGGTCACAGCTTTGGAATTCGCAAGAGCCGAAGCGGCAAAGTTTACGAAAAAACCAAAAGCAAAAGCTGAGAAGGGAAGATACTGGTCAAATGACCTAGGAGCATACAAACCTACGTGGGTTGCAGTTCTTGTGTTTTAAGGTGATAAACAATGGTTGAAGAGTTCAATGGTTGGAAAACAAAGTATGGATCATTGCATGCTACTGAAGAAGCTGCAAGAAAAGCTGAGCAAGAAGAAAAGTTAGCTGAATTCAGTAATGAATTACGGGTTATACTATGTTTCTCACCAGGAGGGTGGGATAGCTCACTTGGCCCTGACTGGGCTCAAGCACTGTTTAATAGGCTGCCATCAGTGGTAAAATTATGTAATAAATATAATGAATAGGTGCAACTATGAAAGCAGATGTAAGAAAATGTCCGATTGTTGCTTGCAGGGAGTGCGAATCTTTCTGTGAAGGTACAAAAGTGGATGTATGCGGCGAGTTGCTAAAAGTTGTAACTCCGGAGGATAGGATTGACTTCGAGAGACACAGAGAGAAATTACCTGAGTGGTGTCCCAGGGTGGGAGCGTTCAGGTTAGTTGATGACTGCCATTGGTGTCATAATTACGTTGACATGGATGAGGTCAACATGCATGAGTGTTTCTTGTTGCATAGATATGTAAGAGGAGGCAGTATTGATCCAGGGTGTCCGTTAGAGAGAGTGGAGTAGACATGCAGTTCAACATTAAAGCATTTAGCTTTGCCACAGCATCTCAGGTAGCAACTATACAGTTTAAAGATGGCAGCACTATTGCGGCTGCCTTCTTTGAACTCATGAAACTTAAAAGAAGTATGGTAAGAAAAATATACACACCTGATGACTTGAAACAGATTAGGAGAATGGCTGTAAATGTTGCTACAATTCCTGAAGATAGAAGGGAAATTAAAAGATTCCTGACTGAGTGCATCAATAACGCTGATGGTAAGAACATAGACATTTGGCTGGCATGAGGAGTTGCGATGCTTCAAAAGAAAACAAGATACACCACAGGAGAGAAAGCCTTAACTCAGGATGAATGGAGGCTGTTACAGGCTAAAGTTATGAATCTTGAGGACGAGGTAATGCTGAAGCTTGCGATCTCAACAGGTATCCGGAGAGAAGACTTAGGGCACAGCCCTAAGTATAACACCGGAATTAGGATTTCAGATATCGAAGAGGTGCACGACGAAAAAGGAAGTGTAATTGGAGGTAAACTTAGATTTTTCGAACATAAGAAAAATAGAATATGGGAAGTTCCGCTTTCCCAGGAAATGATGCGTAAGATACGACAACTTGTGAACACAAGAGAAGATAAGAAAGAAAAGTTCCTGATCACTTATTCAGGGCGCACATGCCATCGTAGACTGAATGATTACTGTGTGGCTGCCGGTATAGACGAAAGGCCTTTCCATGCTCTCAGAGCAACGTGTGTGAAGTTCTGTAAGGATGCACAGTGGAGTGTAGAGGAAGTAGCAAAATTAACTGGAGACACAATAGCTGTGATCCAGGAACACTACAGTACCCCCAGCAAAGATGAAATGAAAGAAATTGTAAATAAAAAACCAATACTGTAACTGAGGTTCCCCCATGAGTACACTGCATCCAACTATTCTGGAAGAACTTATTTTCCAAATATATTCCAGAAAGGCTATGGCTACAGACCGTAAACTGGATTATTACGGTACTGACCCTATTAACTCACTTCCCCTAACTGAGTATCAGAGAGGCCTAATTGACGGTAGAACTGAGACTTGGGATTTTCTAGGAAATATGATAGCAGAGCTTGAAAATGTGTATGCAAAGAGAGAGGCTGATAGAAATGCGACTATCTAAACGATTAATTAAAGCAGCTATTGAACTTGCTTACTATAGAAGCATTCATGGTGTCTACTGTAAAATGTGTGCCAGCCCTGAGGATTGCCCGAAGCCGATTGAACTTGAGTGTCATTATGAGCACATCGATGCTTCAGACATTATAAGCGAGTTTGAACGTAAGGTTAAAAGGATCGCATCAAGATAAAATTATTGTCGAACACAGAGCTTTAGAATTAGTAATGACAATAGTAAAAATTATAATAATAACAAAGGACACGTTGCAAAATACAGCAACATGGGCCTGAACGACATAATCAGGCTGTTGTTATTAAAAATTCATTTAAAATGATCGGAGTTGAAAAATATGACACAATCAAAATGTTCAAATTGTCCGGATTCTATTGATTGCGGAAATATTAGAATTGTCTGCGGAAACGAGAGCAGTAACTACTTTGGTCAAACTGTCCGTTATGATTTCAGATGTCCATACCACCATGACACTCAGGATATAATGGAATCAACCGAATGCAGCAGGAGGGCTTATAATCACATATAAGAAGGACTTCGCACTTGCTGCATTTGAAAATGCAATTACTGAAGAATGGCAAAAAACAAGTGAGATAGCAAGAAAAATAGGATGCTGTAGGCAGACCGCTACGGATTCTTTAACACTATTGTTTTATAAATCAGAGTGTAAATCAAAAAAGAATGGAACTGCACCTGAAATTGAAGTGAAATGGGTTCCTGGTGGGAAAGATGGTACCAGGGCCTGGAGGAGGATAAGTGCTGTACATAAAATTCAATCGGGTAAAAACTTAGGAAAAGTAAAAAGCTTTTTCAAGGAGTTGCAAAGTAATTGTAAGCATAAATTAAAAAATGGGATCTGTAATTCTAAAGAAAATCCAAACAATGAATGTAATGCTACTATCTGTCCATTAATAATACGACGATAAGGAGAATAAATATGAAAAAAGAAGATGTTGAAACTGGTATTATAGCAGGAATTATTGCAATTTTCATTGCAGTTCTTGGGTTTATATGGGTATGTATAGAGATAATAATAAAAATCACTGTCACTGTGGTACCTTGGGTTGTCCTGGCGATGATTGTAATTTGGGTTCTCAGAGCAATAGGATACATTCCCTGGTGATAGCTTGATCTTTGAAATTTGTGCTTTTATAGTAACAATAATACTTGCTACAGTAGCTTTTATTGGAGTATTATTTTACTTTTTAGCTCCGGTTTTAATTGTTGTTGCCTTTCTAGCCCTGGTCTGGTGGATCATAAAGGAGTGTTGTTGTCCTCCTTTTTGATCATTTACTTTTTCATGAATATTTAATGTGGTTACAGTTGTTGATTCTTGTCTGACGCTTTGTTAGTGAAATGTAATCGCTTACATCGTTTTTCAGCCTTCCAAACTGAAGTTTTGTTGTAAAAGTGTTCTGGCTTATGCTGTGCACAACGCTGACCACTCTATAATTTCCATCAATAGAAGTTCCATCAATTTCCAAAGAGGGGATTTTTACATAAACCAAATCGCCTACCCTAGCATACGCTGTTCCGAAAATCGTCACTTCACCAGTAACGTAAGGAGTCTTGGATACTGTCATTATACCAGTTGCAAGCTGACCGCATTGTGTATTATTGGTAATACCCGTAACAGTCTCTACCTTCATCCTGCGACCATAGGAATTCATGTATACAGTATCGAACGATATCCCTGTATACTGTTTATCTATCATTACAGGAGGAGTTGCGCCATTGGATTCTTGATAAGTATCCCCATAAACCCTCACGCAGTTCCACATGTCTTCAGATGTAGATTCAAAACATGCATCAAGCAGACGATGCGTGCCTTCAATAACTTTATATTTGGTAGTTACTGCGGTAGTAAACTTTAACCATGTTAGAAATATCTGAGTTAAGGTGCCTGCTGCATTGTATATAGTCTTCACGCCTGCATAATAACCGTGTTCTGCTATTTTTTCAAAGTCAGCCAGCACATCGTGAAAGTATCTTTGATTTTTTTTAATGGAATAGTCGTATAGTATAACACCGTAATGCGTTTTATTGACATCTCTTGTGTACGTTAATCTATCCAAATATCCATCAGTATTCGTTATATGATCAAGGATACTTACTGCATCCACCCCATCTCCTGAGCTGTTGGTGAAGGAGTAGCTTTTCTCAAGAAGTGTATAAGTAGTTTCATAGGCATGGCCTACACAATCAAGAGTTGTAGTATTCGTTTGTCCAAACGGACTTGATATTGCGTTTATTCTTCCCTCAAAAATATCAGACCATACCGTTTTTTCGCTTCTTGAAAAAGTAATTGAGACCTGAAGCCTCACGATGTCATCAACCTTTAAGGGGCTGATGTATCCTGAGGTCTCAGGTGTTCGATTTGTGATAATTTCGATATTAGCAGTAGGTACCGAAAAAGGATACGAACTTGCAGTTGAGGCCGACAACACGGTAGGATAGTACTTGTTGTAAGGTGCTCCTTTGTTCTGCACTACTAAGCGAACTCTTGGTTTATGTAGCATTTATATCACCATATGAGCGTCCCTGTAAGATAGCGTAACTTCAAGTGGAGCATCGTTATCCATTTCAATAACAAATGTATTTGCTGCCCCTGTTGCAAGTACTTTTAGTTGTTCAGCATCCACAGTTAACAGATCTGAATAAATGAAAATTCTATCCAGTGTAGTTGTTTCTCCTGCTGGTGATCTTATCCTTACATACCAAATTGTATCGCCTTTTAACCTCAAGTTTAGTAAGCTATCCAGGTTCCTTGCAACCCATTCGTTTGTAACGTCGATCTCGCTATTCCCATCTACCTGATAGAAAGATCCTGGTGCTCCGTTGGTATCTTCAGCAATCCATACCTGCGGAGACCCAGAATGCACAAACATATAGATGAAGGGAATTCCAGTAACTGGATACCTACAATCGAACCCAAGGGTAATGTAAGCCCCTGATCCTAGGGTTAGCGTTTTTGCCGTAGAATTATAAGTTACAGTTCCATAAGTTTCATAAACTACTGAAGCATACGTGTTGTCGTCAAAATCCTCCTTGTATTCGAAGTATCCTGTCTGATCAGTCTTGATCGCCATTGTACATCCAGGATAAAGATTATTTGCAGCCCATAGAACATTCAATGGGTCGGCCTTATTGTATAGCTTAACATTGGTTACTAATGCTTGAGATCCTATTTCAGTGTAAATGTATCTCATGTCATCCAGGTAAACCCTGGAGTTGGATGATGTTGTTTTTATGTATAATTTCATTACCATTGTTTCATTAGTTCCGCAGGTTAAACTTGGATTATAGGCAACGTTAACATAAGATGTATTAGAGGTGTTCCATACCTTTACTGTGGTTTCGACGCCACCATATAGCGAGGCTGCCTGAATAGTTACTTTGGCATATATGGATGCCCCTGTGTTGCCTTTTATCTTTGCAGCAATTGTATCAAGCCTGTATTTTTTCCAAAGTTTACCTGGAATTGTATAAGTTACAGCGAGCAGATAACTGGTTGAAATAGTGCTGTACACATTAGGGTCAGTCGAATCTATTGTACCACCGCTTACAGCCCCTCCAATTAAAGGACATGCACTTACAATGACTTCAGGAACTACATCTACAGTTCCGGTTGTAAGTAAATCATTGCCTACCACAGCCATTTCGTGTTCTGCAACTTTTTGTGTAGTAACATAGTCTACGTATAACTTAGCTCCGCTGTTAACTGTTCCAGTTCCAAGAACTCTAATTACAGCATCTGAAGGCATTACATCAAAGTGGAAGTATGCTTTTTGAAGTGCCCAATCAGTGTCTTCAGCAAATGGAAGTGTAGCTATAATCATATTTCCTGAAAAAATCTGAACCTCAAGAGCTCCTTGAGTTAAGCCTACTACTTTGCATCTTGCTCCCATTACGTAGTAGAAACCAGGTTCAACAAAGATAGCTTGTTGAATACACCCTATGTTATTTGTGGCCCCGTCTCCTGTTATCAGATATGACCTAATTCCGTGATAAGCGAAATCTTCAGTCATTTCCTGGCCTTCTGAAACCAATGTCCAGTTATCCGGAGCTACATTATGAGTTTGTAATGTGCCATAATCACCTGAAGTTATTGCTCTAGTGGCTGTTCCTGTCGTAGCTACTGCTGCAAATATATTAAGCCCAGGAGCCCAAGCGATACAGTACCAATTATTATCTGTGGAGGGTGTCGGGGTTGCAACCCATAAAATACCATCTTTTGAATACATAGCCCTATCCTGAACTCCTGTATTCGCCACAGCAACAAATACGCTCAGTTCATGCGCCCAGACTACTGATCTAAACCCTCTACCTGAAGTGAACGGAGTTGTTCTTGCAGTCCAGGTAACCCCATCAGGGGAAGTCATTACCTGCTGAGTGGTTCCGTTTTCAGAAACAGCTACAAATAATGTTTTTGTTGCAGACCAGCATATTGAACACCAGGTTTGGCCGTAGTTCGCATTAGCCAGTGTTTGGAGAGTCCAGGTGATTCCATCCGGAGAAGTCATTACTGGATGAGTCGACGCACTACCGTAGGCTACTGCAACAGCTAATTTAAGCTCCGGAGACCAGCATACTGAAGTCCAGTTATAGTCACCAGCAGAACTCCTGCTTGTCCAGGTAACTCCATCAAAGGATGTCATCACACGGTTCCCTGTTCCAGTAACAGCTACAGCAATGAACCTTCCCAACTTATACATTGAGAAGTTATTAGTGCCGGAATTTGTAACGTAGACACAGTTATTTCCAATTACGACTCCTTCAGGCCCTGTCCCTACTGTCAAAGTGTTTGTTATTGCTAGTTCTCTCAGATTTACAGTAGCTACTGTACCTGAATTGGCAACATAGAGTTTTGATCCATCAGGTGTTATTGCCAGCCCCTTGGGTGACAGAAAACCACCAAGGGTAGCTGTTACCGTGTTAGTTGCAGTCGTAATTACTGCAACTTCAGTTCCAGCGTCTGCAACACCAAGTAAAGACACGTAAGCTTTAGCGCCATTCGGTGATATAGCGATATTATAAGGTACAGCTCCCACATTAGAGATCGTAGTGGCCACTTCACCGTTTGATACTGTGACAACCGATACTGAATATGATCCAGCGTTTGTGACATAAGCATAAGTTCCGCTTGGCGTGAATGCAACATCATTAGGCCCATGTCCAACAGTAATTGTAGCAGTTACGGTATTACTTGACACTGCAATCACTGATACTGTAGTCCCGTCATAGGCAGATCCCCTATTGCACACATAAACTTTAGTTCCATCAGGGCTTATGGCTATACCCCTGGGATTTGAGTCTACAGCAATAGTTGCAATCACAGTATTATCCGATGTTTGAATCACTGAAACTGTGTCTGCGCCTGAGTTAGTTACATAAACTTTAGATCCATCCGGTGTTACTGCCACTCCTACAGGGTTCGCGCCCACTGCTACTGTAGCTGCAATTGCATTTGTTGTTAAAGTTACTACCGAGACTGTTCCCGATATGTAATTTGCCACGTAGCCATATGTAGCTGCTGCATTCAGCGCCATTCCCATAGGCTGTGTGCCTACTGAATATTTGTTAACAAGCGCATCCCCTGCCCAGCACACTGAAACCCAGCTATTGTTAGCAGGTGTTGCGCGTTGAGTCCATGTTGCCCCATCCGGAGATGTCATTACTCTATAGCCCGTTCCAGATATGGCAGTTGCAACAAATAGTCTAAGATCTGGAGACCAGGTTACGCATCTCCATTGCAGGTTCCTGTTCGCATTTGTAAGGGTCTGGCGAGTCCATGTAACTCCATCACTCGAAGTCATTACACGGTTATCTGTACCTGTTTGTGCCACAGCACAGAATAACTGTAACTCCGGAGACCAGCACACATAGCGCCATTCATTTTCATCTGATGAGGCTGTAGATCTTGTCTGCCAGGACATCCCTACTTTTACATTATTCCAGCCCTCGTAATCGAAATTACTTACTAGGTTCCCTGTAAAGATGTTATCAGAAGACCACTCTTCCCCACTTGAAGTTATTTTTCTACCTCTAACTTTAGGTCGAACTGCTTCCATGATAGGAAGATCAGCAGTGAATCCGACAGAGTAGGGGTAGTTGTACTGGTAAGATTGATCTGAAAGCCTCAGGTTTGTTGAGTGATCATGAGTATATCCAGTGATTTGATATCCTGCATAAATGCCACCAAGCTCAAGTACAGACCGCCCATCCTGGTAGAAAGCTGCAATAGCTTGACGCATGTCAGCAAACGAATCTGCAAAACAGTCCAAGGTGACATCTGCACCACCAAAGCCAAAGTCTTCAAGACTCCACCCATTGGCTCCTGGGCTCTTTAACTGTCCCATAGTCTTACTGACATCGATTTTTTTGTCAGTCCAGTTGAAAGGATAACCATTAATGTAGGCAGTGCGCCCATCTATGTAATAGTCATAACCTGTATCAACAGGGGCATAAGGGGCAGGAGGTTTATAATGTGGGTCGGAAGTGTCTATCTTATCGTTAGCGTAATCCACCTGATAGTAATTTGCAAGGCCCGCACTACCTGTGACTGAGTTTCCAGTAAGAACCATTGTATAGTTTGAAGGGAAATGATTAACTACTCCAGTTCCCGTCCAGGCTGCATCAGAGACCATGTATGCAGTTGCAAGAGTTTTCTTGGTATTCTTGATCACGTTATTTGTAAGATAGATTGTACAGGCTGAGAGGGGGGCATACTTGCACATTACACCTGCATTATAGCATCCATCTATAATGTTGTCTTCAATTCTGGCTCCATTGAATCCCTGGATAGTTATTCCTGCATGGTAGTTAATTGTCGTAATTCTACCAGTGCTTTTGATAGTGTTATTGTGTATGTACAGATTTTTATTCTGATTGGAGTTTCCATTACTATATTCAATTACCCAGATACCTTCAGCCCAACAATCAGTTGCTACGTTGTTGTAAACTTCGATATTAGTGGTATCTCCGGTACTATCTTCAATTTCAATACCAGGCCCTCCAGAAATCGAGGTGAGTGCGTATGGTTTGAAATTATTGTCATGGATTGATACGTTTGAAGTGTCTTTTACACGATGAGCGCTATTAGTTCTGATTTCGGTATAATTACCAAATACTTCCCCACCAGCAACAAATTCAAAGTAACTGGCATCGTGACCAAGACGCTTGCAAGTGTTATTGTAGAATCTAGCGTTAGTGCCTGTTTTGATTCTGAAGGCATCGGCCAAACTGTCATGAATATACATGTCGTGACAGGTGCAGTTTGTTGCATTGGTGAAGTAGATATTCATGTAATAACCGTCACCACGCGACTCTGCCTGATTTGTGTCGTTTCCATCAATTTCAAAACCATAGATTTCTACACCTGAAATTGATGAATTTCTGTTCCCAATAAGCGGAATTCCTGTAGCCCAACCAGCACTATCTTTAAGCTTTATGCAAGCTGTAGAATCTCCAGTAATTATAATACTGGAGCCTACAAGCAGCTTGCTGCCTATGACATACTTGAAAGGGCCTTTAAAATATACGGTAGTGCCTGGGTTTGAGTCTGCGTATGCAAAAGCGCTATTGATTTCAATATGGTCATCTACACCGTCGCAATTATAATCACCAGACCCGTCACCAGCTATGTATATTGTAGCCATCGTTTTTCCTCAATTTGAAGCAAGAGCGTTTCTCAAACTTCTAGCACTTTCTCCTGTTTTATAGTTGTTCTGAGTTCCAATTTTTATGTTTGTAGTTGAACCTTTTCTCTGAATTCCAGCACCTTGATCAGCATTTCTTTTTTGAATAGTTCCGGTTATAGCAAACCCAGAGTCGGATTTCATACTTCCAACCATTTGATCTGAAGTATCGACAACTTCCATCATTTTATCTATCATGTCTTGGAGACTGCTTCTGAATGTATCGAATTTTACCTGGTTTAACTGATCAAGTTTTGACTCAATTGTATCAACCTGCCCCATAGCAGCCAGCATTTGACTCATCGGCTTTACTGTTCCATCTGCTGATGCCATATTAGTTAGGGGATTTTTCATTCTGGTAAGCACAGAAGTTAGTGACGGAATCAACTTTTCAGCCTGACCAATTGCATCTTCGATAGGCCCAGGAATAACATCTCCCCAATATGGAAGTTGTTTAAAAGGCCCTTCTTTAGCTGGGCTATTTGGCAAAAGTTTCTTGATTTTTGCAAGACCGTTTTCTGCTTTTGTTTTTGCTTTTGCAAGTCCCTTTTCAAGCGCTTCGCCTAAAGAGTCCAGAATTGCTTTTCCCGCTGCTGCGAATGCTGAAGCCAGGTTTCTAATCTTACCAGGAATCTCAGCTACTGCTTTGTAAATTGCTTGACCTTTCTCCTTAACCATATTTACGATGTTTGTCCATGTTGTTTTTAACTTGTTAAGTAGATCGGTTGTAGCTGTTTTTACCTGATTATAGATTCCTACTAATTTCGAATACCAGGATTGAAGCGTTGAAGCAATTGCATTTGTTACAGTTGTTATTGCTGTCTTTATCGCAGTCCAAGCTGTGTTCAGAGCTGCTTTGAAAGTATTCAATGCTGCTACAGCCGTGTTATAAATGCCTTGGGCTTTTGTATGGAAGGCTTGTATTACCGCATTTATTGCGTTTGTTACAGTCGTGATTGCAGCTTTTATAGTGTTCCAAGCAGTGTTTAGGGCAGCCTTGAAAGTGTTCAGAGCACCTACAGCCATGTTATAGATACCCTGGGCCTTTGTATGGAAAGTTTGTATTACTGTAGCTATCGTATTTGTGACAGTCGTTATAGCTGCTTTTATGGTATTCCAGGCTGTTTCGAGTCCAGCTTTGAAGGTATTAATAGCACCTACAGCCAGATTATAGATACCCTGAGCTTTAGTATGGAACGTCTGTACTACTGTAATTACTGCTGCTGTAGCTGTTGAGAACGCTGTTTTAATGACTTCCCAAGCTGCTTCTATATTAGATTGTAGCTTTGCAAAACTGTCTTGAACTTTTGTCCATACATCCTGTAAACTTGCATACCAGCCCTGAAGTGTTGTGACCACAATGTTTATGCCTGATGTAAATGCTGTTTTAATCTGATCCCAAGCACTTTGTAGTATTTCATAAAGTGACTGTATGCCAGCTCCCACCTGATCCCAAGTTGATTGCAGCGAGGAATACCATCCGGAGAGGACTCCACCTATGGCTGTTACTGCATCCTGGAAAGCGGCTTTGATCTGATCCCAATATCCCTGAAGTGTTGAGTACAACGATTCTAGGCTTGTTCCAATTTGATCCCAATATCCCTGAAGTGTGCTATACCACCCTGAAAGCGTATCTGTTACCGATGTTATTCCGTCGGAGAATGCTGTTTTAATCTGATCCCAATAGCCTTGCAGTGCAGTGACTATGCTATCAAAAGCCGATGAAATTGATTCTTTTATTCCATCCCAAACATCTGAAAGTTCGCTTGCAGCCTCAGAAAATGCAGGCCCTATTTTTGCTATGCCTTCTTTTAGCTTGTCCCACTGCTGCCCTATGAAGTCAATTGCAGCCTGTGTTTTTCCTTGGATATCAAACCAATTTTTAGTCCAAGCAATTACAAGTAACGCAATTCCTGCAATTATCAGGCCTACAGGGGTCAGAATTAAACCGAGCATTTCAATCAGTATCGGAATTACAGTATTTACAACAATACCGATAGCTCCAGATAGTATTGTAAATGCAACACTAAGAGCTCCTGAAAGCAAGCCTGCCAGTGGTGTGACAACACTCATAACAGTAGCTAATGCAGCCGCAAATCCTGGGAATACTGTAGCAACAAGGTAGCCGACAACTGTACCTATTGCAGCCCAAGATATTCCTGCTCCAGCAAAAATACCAATAACCGCAGATATTGCAGCACCCACTGGAGCAAGGGCGGTAATGATCCCTGCCAGGGCAGTGATTAACCCAACACCGGCAATAGCAACGCCAGCAAGTGCGAGACCAAATTCTACGACTTTTGGATTATTTGCGAGCCATTTCATAAGGTCTGCTATTGCTTTTGTTATTGAGTTTACAGTATTAGCTATTGATTCACCAACACCTTTTCCACCATCGCCGCCACTCATAGAACTAAACATTGAAGATAGGGCGTTTGCAATGTCTCCACCAACTGACTCTAAGATAGAAACTGCACTCTCGAAAATACTTTTAATGTTATCCCATGACGGGCCGATGTTAGCGATAAATCCCTGGATCACACCGGATGCGAAAGTGAAAGCTGCATTAAGCAAATTCCATACCGGATTAAGCTTATTTATTACATCATTCAGGATTTTTGGTAGATTATCCCAAGTCTGCTTTAGTGTATCCCATATTCCGGAACTACCTCCAGTAGCACTTGAAACTGCTGCAAATCCTGCCTGGAAAGCTGCGACTATTGCATCCCAAGATGGTTTTAATTTCTGAGTAAGTTGTCCGAAAACCATCTGAAGAGCTGCAAATTTAGCCTCTACATTGGATTTTATGGTACCAAAATTAGCTGCAAAAGTTATAAACGCACCAACTATTGCTGTAAATACAGCTTGAAGTGTTGGAGCTACAGCCACCACGATTGAAGCAATTTTAGTACTGAAGCCTGCGAGTAAACTTGTAATGGAATTAATTACAGATGCAATCCCACTGGAAGCGTTTCCCCCAGATCCACCGCTTGTAATGACACCCCAGAGAGTTGTTACTACAGTTATTACACTTGCTACTATTGTTCTTAAATTTTCTACTGATGGGCCTAATTGAGAGAACACTGACTGAATCCCTTGAATAACAGCAATCATAGCATTCTGGATAGTCGGAGCAAATTCCATTATGATCCCGGATATCCTCTGCATGATTCCGTTAATCATGTCAGCTAAACCTGAACCTACGTCACTGCCTGTAACTGCTTCGAAAACCGTACTAAGTGCGCTACCTATTGTAGTTGCTATGTTTCCAACGGCTTCAGCCGCAGGCCCTAATTGAAGCACGAAGTTTGCAAAAGCAGTTGCTGCTTTTACAGCAAATTCTTGAATTACAGGCACTACATTTTCAAGCTCGCCTGTTATCGTTCTAATCATCGGAGTCAAGGCTTGTCCAACACCGATGAACAGATTTTCTATATCCCCACGCAGGCGCTCAAGACTACCTTCTAGAGTATCCATCTGTTCTGCTGCAATGGTTCCGGCTGCTCCGGCTGAATTTTCGAGTTCAGTAGTGTAATCTTGTATAGCCTTAGAATTATTTGCAAGAATTTCTGCTGCTGGTGCTGCTGTTCTATTAAATAGCTTGAATGCTTGAGAAGTGGTCATTCCTCTTTCTTTGAGGAGTCCCATAGTCTCTGACAGGGAGTGCGTTTCAGGATTAACATCTGCTACAGTAAGACCAAGTGATGCCAAAACTGCTGCTGCCTTATCTGTCGGACTTGCAAGAGAAGCGAGCACACCACGAAGACCAGTGCCTGCCTGTTGCCCTTTAAGACCATTATCGTAAAGAACACTTAGCGCTCCTGTGGTCTGTTCCAAACTCATTCCTGCGGCTTTAGCAATTGGCCCTACATAGTTGAAAGAGTATGCCAGTTTTTCCATCGTAGCTTGAGACTTACCAATGGAAGTTGCGAATACGTCTGCAATTCTAGCATTGTCTTCAAAGCCAATTCCAAATTGACCAGAAACCGCAACCATTGTATCCATAGTAGTTGCAAGGTCAGTCTGGGATCCTGCAGCCAGGTCAAGTGCAGGTTTGAGCTGACCTGCAGTCATGTTGGTAACGTCAATACCTGCAGAAGCTAGGGTATACATTGCATCAGCAGCTTCTTGAGCACTGAAGATAGTATCTGCTCCTAGCACCTGAGCTACCTCAGCAATAGCTACTTTTGCTTGATCAAACGCTTCACCTGTTTTCCCTGTAACAGATGCGGCTTGAGCTACCGAAGTTTCAAAATTACCAAAAGTTTTAACGGCTCTATCCGCACCTAAGGCAAGGCCACCAACAGCAGCAGTTGCAGCAGCAGCTCCTGTAACGAGAGCCGCAGTACCAATATTTTTAAAAGCGTTACCTAACTTAGAACCTATACCTTGTCCCATTCCGGAGAGGCTTGTTTCTACACCTCTAGCCTTATTTGCAAAAGAGTCCAGTTGACTCATTGCGCCTTTTAATCCAGATGTGAGTTTTGAAGAGTCTAAGTTAAGTTCAACAGTTATTTCGCCAACTGATGCCAAGTTAAATCACCGTTTTTTATGAGTTGGATAATCAACTGCTACTGACTTCCCCACCCATCATCATCGTAGCAGTGAGAGCCATTTTCTCTAATTCTTCAGGTGATTTTGGCCTCGCTTTTTGTTTCTTTGGCATGAAATCTTCAACAGAGTATGGTGTTTTTCCAGACTTCATAACTCCGTTAGCACTAAGTACTACCGCGCATAGTCTGGCTTCCAACTTGTGTCTGATCTCATTCTTTAGCTCGATGTTCTCGATGGATGTAGTGATCATCATCATTGTTTCGCCAGGCGTGTATTTCCAAAATGCTACTGGATCAATCTGGCAAAACTTGAATAGATTGGTCTGCATTAGATCAATCATTTCATGTACAGTACTACACGTTACTGAGTTCCCACTTCCCCCTGATCAGGCTTCCTTGAATTCCCTGTGTTGAGGATACTTGCTTCTTGAAGGCCCTTTACAACTACTGCTGCCAAGTCTTCAAATGTGTGTTTTTCCAAATACTCATTGATAATAGGGTACAGATCCTTAGGAGTAAGTTCAGGAGCCATGTGGAGTAGCCCAGCCCAGAGAATGATTCTCATCTGTTTAGGGCCCAGGTTTTCCATAGCTTGAGCTAGTTCAGCAAAAGCAGGAGTTCCCAGCCCTTCGACCATGTTTTCATAAGCTTCCCAATCATATCTCAATTTGTACTTCCCAAAAAAGGGAAGGGATTTTAGAGTTATAGTTATCCCTCCGTTTTAAAAATTAAGCTCTAAATACAGTTATATGATAGATAGATGCAGCTTTGCTTAGTTCTTTAACTACTACGTCAATTTCAGTGATTGTTCCTGCACTTCCTAGGTTAACAGAACCATTCCCACCAGAAGCAACAGAAACTCCGTTAACAGTAATCGCAGAACCTACTGCGGCTTGGGTTGGCACAACTACAACAGCAGCAGTTCCAGTGACGACACTGCAAATATACTTGAACTTTGCAGGAGCAAAACTTGGAGACATAGATTGTGCTGTAATTGCCATGCCTGTAAGTGCAGAAGTTGCTGTTGAGAAGGTAGGGGCACCTGAAACCTTGACCTTTGAAGAGATTCTTAGAATCTGATCTTCAACAACGTGGTCATAAGTCTTCACGGTTCCATAGAAAGTCAAAACAGATCCTGAAGGAAACGTAACAGTGAATAGCACAGTAGCGCCTGAAGTAGCAGCAGCAGCAAGAGCACTCTGACCTGCATCACCATCGACGGCGTTAGCTTTAATTTCACACTCTCCACCGTCTTTTCTACCTGCTTTGTATTCCTTCCAATCACCACTATCTTGATTGGTGACTTCAATATCGTCCACCTCTGTCTGAGGAATTGGAACTCCGTCGTCAGTGATTTCAGTGATCACATCATTACCGATTTTTACGGTAATTCCCCTGGCAACAGTTGCCTGAGATGTGGTATATACCATTTTTAAACCTCGTTTTTTAATTTTTTACTATAGTAAATTAGGCTATCAACACCGAAAAGTTGACTGTGTAGTTGTAATTACCAGCATTACTTTTCCCAATGAAGAAGGCCCCATACTTTTGCTGTATATACAGAAATTTAGTATTACCAATAACTTCATTATGGACATCCCTTAAAAGTCTAATTATTCCAAATGTTTGAGCCAATGCTGTTTCATTGGAAACATTAGACACCAGGATTTGGAGATCTAACCCAATAGGATTGGCATCATTTGACACAATAGACATGGCATACAGGCCGCCGTAAGGTGACATATAGATACCGTTTCCATATTGTTCAAAATTACCTCCAATCGACACTGTAGGAAGATCATTAGCTTCAAGGTAGTCTGAAAGGTCGTCTAAAAATGTTTCTAGTGTCATAGCGCACCCTTCATTTTTGATGCAATAGTTGTTTCTATGTTCGAAATATTGCTATTGAAAGGGTCTTCCAGATACTTTGCTTTGCCATGAGGATGGTGATAAGACAAAATTTCATGTACATAAACTGCATATTCTGTGTAAAAACCAATAATGATCTTCACTTTATTCCCGCTTATGCTTTCGTCCATTTTCCCAGAACCTTTTAAAGCTCCAGTGTCAACAGGGACGGAATCCCTAGCTTGATCAAAAATTTTCTGACCAACTTCATGCAAACCCTCTTGACCAGCTTTAGCCAAAGAATCTGGTAATTTTTGAAGTTTAGACCGTACCTGCTCATAGCCTTTCATAGTGAACCTTCTCCAGGAGCAACTTTTCCGACATAAATCTCAGTATAAAGATAGTCCTCGGCTTCTTCGTCAAATATCTTAGAGATTGATCCTATGAATGGTGTTGAACCATCCGGTAATGTAACCTGATCTTTTTCAGCTACTGTATACTCAGGAGAAATTGCGATCCATGCATCAGAAATAAAAGTGTTACCTCGAAAATCTTTGATATCCTTTACTAACCAAGTAAGAATGCAAGGCACTGTTATTGCTTCTCCGTATGTCCTGGCACCGTATCTGTCCTCACCAATATAAGGTGCAATAGTGATAGTTCTCGTCCAGTTCATTTCGAATAGAGGCATTACCAACCTCCTGGGCGTTCAGAATAAGCAGGTTCTCCAGTGACATCAATTGGATTGCTGTCTAAGCCCTGGAAATAAGAATCGCTTCTCGAAACTCCAGCAGGCATTGTTGACTTTCCAAAATCAGCAATCATTCTTTCTGAAAAATCATACCATAACGAAGTTGATCCTTTATTATTTGACTTTCCGATTTTCCAAGAAACGTCTTTAACTTTCTTTTCAGTTATGAATCCAGTGCCTCCTGTATTCGAAAGAATGTCAAGGATCAGATAAGCTTTGTACCGGACTAGATCAACAGCAGAGAAACCAGGATCTTTTTTAACAGCTTCTTCTGCGATGAATTCCTCTAATACAGTATAGTCCTCTGTAGAAATGGTTCCTTCTGGCCCTATAGTGTATTTACCTTTAGACAAAATGCGCACTGCCTGGGGAACTGTAATTGCCATTATATAGCCTCCCAGATTTTTACGGTTATATACGTACTACTGCTTGGGAATGTTTTTTGTACAGCCGCTTTCACAGCATACACTTTTCCTTGAAAAACATTAGCATTGACAGTGTTTACTGCTGAGAATGGTACAGTGATACCTCCCTCTTCGAAAGTATATGTTTTTCCATTAACAGTTCCCCCTTGAGCACATACAATGTTGAACTCAACCTCTGCTTCGTTTTTCATAGAAAATGTAACTATGGAACCTGTTAAATTGACACCTACCCCGCCTTCTTTCAGGAGCATTCCTACGTTGATAGAATCTCCCTGGTTGAGTTCGAGTTCATAAGTTACCATTTATTTATCGTCACGCCCCTGTCAGATTGATCCACTGTTACCGTTCTGTTTTGAGAGTCGATTGTAGTTGTTTTGGCTAGGAGTTCATCAATGAAAATTTCTCTTGATATCGCTGAAATTACTACTGTGCGCTCACTTTGAGAGATGACTACAGTTAGCGGATATGTGAGATCCCAAATGACCTTAACAACTGTATTTGTTGAACTAAATGTTTTTTCAATGTTGATATTGCTACTGTTTAGGAACTCTTCAACGAGTAATACTGAGTTTGTGGATGCATACAATTTTTGCAAAAACTCAAGAACATCATTGGTAGACTCGAATTCCTTTTCAAGAAGAACATTATTAGAGCTTTCGACGTAATGATCAACTTTGATCTTACTGACATCAGAGAAGTTCTTTTTTACAAAAACATCATGTGTGGATGCTAAAGTTTTGTATACGACCAGATCATTAGAATTCACAAAGTTCTTTGCAATTTTAAGGTCATTGCTGCTGGATTTAACTGAATACAGCCAGAGCCTGTTTATTGAATCCCAAACTTTGTAAACTTTTATGTCACCTCTTGACGTCCAATATTTTGTGAGTCTTATGTCGTTCCTTGAAAGTTTTATATTCGTTCTAAGAATGTCATTTCTTACTGCAAACTGTTTTAATAACTTAATATCGTTAGCTGAAGAAAAGGCATCACTATATATAATATCTGAATAAGATTCAAAGGCTTTTGATATTTGAATATTATTGGAGCTTATGAACTGTGTCCAGATCATGCCTAAAATTTCGTTGTGACTTGAGAAAAGTTCATATAGCGAAATATCATTGGTACTTTGCACAAAAAAAGCTTCAAGAATATCGTTGGCACTATCTAAGGCTTTGCTGAGTCTGATGTCTGAAGTACTGTCGTTAATGCTATGTGTTCTAATGTCGCTTGTTGCTTCTTTCTGAAGTGCTAAAAGGATATCCATAGAAGCTTCAAAAGCTTGATGTAAAGTAAGGTCATTTGCTGTTGAAAATGCCTTGATTAATTTAAGGTCATTAGAGCTACTTTTACTAGTGCTCTGGAGTATATCATCGTGGGAACTAATTATTGTTGAATACAGCGCGTCTGATAAACTCTGAAATGCCTTTATGAGCTTTAGATCTGAAGTTGAACTAAAGGCTTTAATTAATTTAATGTTGTTAGAATTGCTGTAAGCCCAAGTATACAAAGATTCAATATCTGAAGTTGAACTAAGAACTTTGATTAATTCGATGTCATTAAAGTTACTGTAGACTAATTTATATAAGGCTTTAATATCTGAGGCAGTCGTAAAACTGAGCTTCAAAGCTATATCATTATAAGCACTGCTGGACGTACTAAGGCGTTCATCATTGAAAGAGCTCCAGGTATGTAGGACTGCAATGTCTGAAGCAGTAATGAAGTTAAGCTTCAGTGATATGTCATTATAGGAGCTACTGAACCTACTGATCCGCGTATCATTGGAAGATCCCCAGGTCTTTAATACCTGTATGTTAGTTATAGCTGAAATCGCTTTAGAAAGTGCCTCATCGCTTGAAGATGTAAACTGCTTACTGACTATAATATCGTTAGTTTCAGCATAAATCCATTTATATAGTGCCTTGATATCATTAAAAGTATAGTAAGCCCAGGTGTATAGAGCTTTAATGTCATTAGAATTCTCATAAACCCATGTGTACAAAGCTTTAATGTTGTTAGAATTGCTGTAAGCCCAGGTGTATAGAGCTTTGATATCTGACATAGCAGCAAAGCTAAGTTTCAGAATTATGTCATTGTAAGCACTGCTATACTTGCTGAGGTGCTCATCACTGTACGATTCCCACGTTCTTAGTACTTTTATATCAGTTATAACTGAAATTGTCTTAGAGAGCCTCTCATCATTTGAGGAAGCACAATATTTGTTAACTTTGATATCGTTAGTTTCAACATAAGTTCTATAGATCTTAATGTCATCCGTATTTACGAATAGCTTAGAAAGCCTCTCATCGTTTGAGTTTGCATAAATTCTTGAAACTTTGATGTCGCTTGTAGCCTCGAAATATGTGTTAATAAGAGTCTGTGCTGTGATAGCATTATAGCTTGACCATATTTTTTTAATATTAATATCATTGCGTCCGATAAAATTTTTACTTAGTCTGACATCATGAGTGTTTTCAAAAGTCGCACTTACTACGGTTCTTGGCAGCCATAGTGCTGTCATGCATCTGCCAGTAATATAAACAGTTCCGGTGTCCTCATTAGCTGAAAATCTACCTTTTAGAGTATGATTTTGGCTGTATACAGTAGACGCCATACCCACCAGACAGCTGTTGGCAGATCCGGAATAGGCCTGGGATGTGCGGGATTCAGCTACATCATACCCATCAAGCATTATTCCGTATCTATTGCCCTGAATATCTGAATTTGTAAAACTGGTCTTTGTAGCAGCATAAAATACAAGCAATTCACCCATAGTGTTTCTTGATATTAATATATCAGGGTCATCAACTAATGTTGCTGAAGCTGTATTTTCTGAAGTGGTACTTGAATCGATATCTATAACTGTGGTATCAGCAAAGAGAAGTACTGCAAAAAACCGTCTGCTTATATATGTTGCATAATTATAGATGCTTGCAGCTCTACCTTTAAATGTATAATTTGTACCGCCTGTCAGTGGAAGCGCATATGCTGTAGCTACTGAATCAGGATTCGTTCCACCAGAGCTATAGCTGCTTTGGCGTGCTTCGCACGCTGGATAATCAGTATCGTTAACAGCTATTTGGATTTTCTTACCTACATAGTGTTCAGTAGTCCCAGGAACATTGGTAACTCCGTAGAATACAAGAGCTTTGCAGTTGGAAGGTGGAGTGCTTGAAATTAAAGCAGCAGTGTCGTCTACAAAAGTTTCACTTGCTGCAAGCACTTGTGCAGTAGTACTATCAATGTAAGTAAATGCGTCTCCATTAAAAACGTAGATCAGAAGAGTTCTGTTAGAAATGGAAGTAGTGGTTGAAGCTTGATTGCTTGCAAACATCCCTTTTATTGTATGAGCTCCAGCTTCAACTGACCCTACCCACACGCAGGTATTGCGCATAGGGTGGTCAGCCGCATATCCTGAAGCATGCATGAGTGCGTAGTTAGTACCGTCTACGTTTATGGCGTTTTTAAACCCACCAACGTTATTGGTATCCCCGAAATCAGAATTTGCATTGTAAAAAACCAACAGCGTGTGTTGTGCCAAAAACGTAAAAGACACAGAAGCAGGAGTGTCCTCTATTAAAGTTGAGTCCGTAGCAGTGACTAAATCTTTACTCTGAATTACGTATTTTTTCTGATATGTAAGCAGCGTTTTTACTGGAAACCACAGTGCAATCATTATTTTTTTAGTGGCATATGTGGCTGTAGTTGCATAGTTAGTGCTCATCCTACCTTTAATGGTGTGACTGCCTGCTGCCACCGTAGCTGCGTAAGTTATTAAAGCTTGATGACCGTCTGAAGAATAGGCTGCTGCGCTTCTGGAAGTAGCTACATCTGCAGAGTCAAGCATAATGCCATATTGAGTACCATAAATAGCAGAAGTCGTTCCTGTAGCTTTAGTAGCTGCATAAATGCATAGAAGTTCGCCTTCATGGGATCTTGTTATTGAAATATTACCATCATCAGATAGTGTAGTTGATGTACTTGCTACGGCAGTAGTGTCAGTATCAACATCCAGTATTGTACTATCTGCAAAGAATAAAACACAGAAAAATCTTCTACTTATTGTAGTTAACTGTGCCCCGTTTCCAGCCCATCTGCCTTTAAAAGTTCGACTTGTAGCAGATATACTTTCTGCCCAGGCAGTAGTGTTTGAATCAGCATTAGTGGTTCCAGTATTATACCCCGATTGAAACATTTCTGAAGCTGTTCTGTCGGTTCCACCTGTATTAATCATTATTTTTTTACCGACATACCTTTCAGTAACTCCGTGGTTATTAGATACCCCGTAGAATATCAGAGCTTTGCAAGCACCACTAGGGGTTGCGGTTACTGAAGCATAGCTATCATCAACATAGGTGGTGGACTGAAGTGTTACGGCTGTGGTGTCTTCTACATATGTAAATTCGTCGCCGTCTAAGATATAAATTAAAAGAGTATGATTAGATATAGTGGTGGTTGTAGAGGCAACATTGCAGGCAATGCGTCCTACGATAGTATGTTCGCCTGCTGCTAAGGTTCCAACCCACACGCAGGTATTTCTCAGAGAATAGTTTGCAGCATATGCCGACTGTGACATTATTGAATGGTCAGTACCATCAATACTAATAGCACTTTTAAAACCGTAAACTGAATTAGCATTACCGTGTGCACCGTTTACTGCATAGATAACAAGAATTGTTTGCTTGGAAGCAATAGTAAAAGTTCGTGTAGCTCCGGTGTCATCACTAAAAGTAGTACTTGTAGACTGTACAGTAGCGGCACTCTGGTTAACATATTTGTGTACGTATGTTAGCAGAGTCATGGCTTCTCACTCGTCTTCTTGTACCACATTACTATTTTTAGCAAGAATAGTTACAACTTCAACAAGAGCGCTTATTGCGTCTTTAGCAGCTTCGATAGCAGTAGCACAGGCTGCAGTCATTTTTTCACTAGCAGCAACTTTCACTAAAGCGTTTGCAGTGGTTACAGTTGCTCCTGCACTATTCCAAACAGCCAGTGCGCTAGTGTAGGATATAACAGCAGCATTATACTGATTCAAAGCTCCCACTACTGTCTGTTGAGCTTCAGAGTATAATTTTGAATAATCTGGATAAACTGGTGCAATATAGGTATAGGCTTCTACTATTGATGTTGGATCTTGGGTTTCGGAATCATCAAGCATAACAGTAGTTTGATTATTCCCTGAATCATACATAATACCCAGAAGATTGAAACCAGCATTCGCTATTTGTTTATGCAGTTTTCCAGGATCTACTTTTTTAATATACTCGAATTCCAAAACCATGCTCAGTACATCCCGAAGCCTAGGGCCATTGTGTCTACTGCGTACCCATTGCCGCCTGCAGTAACTACTCTTTTAATCCAAACACCTTTGTAACCGTTTTGAGCTAATGCGCCACAATCTAGCACATCTGCATGCGAAATGGTTGTTGGAGAAACATAAGTATAGGCTGCTGCTGCTGATTGGGTATCTGAAACTGATTGAGCTAATGCTACTGTTATTTTTTCATTTGTTGCAGTATACTGCTGGTTAATCCAGGCTTTAATACTGACAGAATCAGCATTCAGGTTTTTGAAGAAGACTTTTCTGTACTCAGTTACACCTGAAACCCTTTGAGCATCTGTAACATCATCGAAGATAATTTGGTCTCCTGAAGAAGCTATTTCAGTAGCTCCGATATCTCCACCATGAGTGGTTCCTTCTGCCCAAGTTGCGCATTGATACA